>DASWGX010000325.1:0-2331 GCA_036393455.1 Polyangiaceae bacterium | reverse complement strand
GCGCACTCGCACCGAAGTTGCTGGAGGCTCTCGACGGTTTGCGCAAGGTTGCCGGCCCCGGCGCGCTCGCGATACCGAGCGCACTGTCGATACTCGGCTGGGGACTCGAAGGCGTCGCGCTGTCGGTGCTGCTTGAGGGGTTCGGCACGCCTGTGGCGCTAGCCCACTGCCTGTTCTTCTACGCGACCGCGACGCTCGCCGGCGCGCTGATTCCTGTGCCGGGCGGCCTCGGAGTCGTGGAAGCGATGATCCAAGAGCAGCTCGTGCGCGTGGCCGGCGTGGCGTCGGGAGCGGCCACGGCGTCGATGCTGCTCTTGCGTTTCGCGACGCTGTGGTGGGCGGTCCTGGTCGGCTTCGGCGCGCTCTTCTTGCTCAGGCTGCGCCACCCGACCGCGGCGGGCAAGCCGATCGGCGCCGGATCCGACGTTCCTAACAGCCGGGATGATGGGCAGGGCGGGATCGGCTAGCGTCCGAGACTCGATGACGAATCTAGCGCACGGACGTCCGCTGGTGCCCTGCCTGCTGCTCGCGCCGTTTCTGCTGCTCGGCGCATGCGGCACGGCCTCGCCTCGGCCGTCCGAAGCGCCGGCAAACGAGGGCGCGCCGACATCGGAGCCGGGCCTTGCCGGTGCGGAACGTACCGCCGAAGTGGTTCCCGGCTCACTGCGAAGCAAGAGCTTCGAGACCATCGAGAGCCTGTCGGATCTGGACCAGGCGCTGACTCCGGAAGCCCTCGAAGGCATCGGCGAGGTCGACCTCAGCGGGCACGACTGGGGATCGAACCTTGCCCGCGTTCTGGCACAAAGCGAAGCTTTGGCGGAAATCGTCGTTCTCGACGTGAGCGACAACAACCTCGGCCCGGCGGGCGCACGCGAGCTCGCGAACGGCCGCCGCTTGCCCAAGCTCGTCAAGCTCGACTTGGGTGGCAACGATCTCGGCGATGAAGGGGTACGTGCGCTCGCCGGCGCCGAACCCCTCGGTCATTTGAAGGTGCTCAACCTGAGCGGCAACTCCATTACCGCGGACGGCGTGAACGTCCTCGCCTCCTCGGCGCTCTTTTCCCTCACCAGCCTCGACCTCAGCATGAACCCGATCGGCGCCGAAGGCGCGCGCCGCATCGCACGATCGGACCGCTTTTCCAAGCTCAAGAGCCTGTACTTGCTCGGCAGCGAGATCGGCGCCGAAGGCGCGCGTTCGCTGGCCGAGTCCCGCACTTTGGGCAGGCTCAGCGTCCTCGCCCTTTCCGGCAATGCGCTCGGCGACGAGGGCGCCCTGGCCCTGGCCGGCTCGGAAAACCTGAAGAGCCTCAAGCTCTTGGACCTCAGCGCCAACCAAATCACCGAACGCGGCGCGCGCGCTCTCGCCGAATCGCGGAGCCTCGCGCGCCTGGAGTCGCTCGACGCTTACGGCAACGCGCTCGGCACCGAAGGCGAACGCGCGCTGCGAGAACGCTTCGGAGAGCGGCTGCGGCTCTGACGGGCATCGCGCCTCGCCCGCGTCGTGTGAAGCGCGCGGCATACCCGACGCGTGGCGCGCCGCGCGTCAGTCAGGCAACCCCGGCACGCCGAGCGTCACGGCCTTGAGCTGTGCTCGCGAAGTCACGTAGAGCGTGCGGCGATCGGTGCCGCCGAAAGTGGCGTTGGACGATTCCCCTGTTTCGATCGTACCGATCGGCGCGCCCTCGGGCGAATATACCTCGACGCCCTCGCGCGTGCCGGCGTACAGGTTCCCCGCGCAGTCGACGGCCATGCCGTCGACCGTGTCGCTCGTTGCGGTGACGAAGAGGGTGGGCTGAGTCGCTACGATGTTGCCCTCGGCGTCCACGCCGAAGCGGTGGATCTCACGATTGCCGACGTCTCCGACGTAAAGCGTCGTTTCGTCGGGCGAAAGGACGATGCCGTTCGGGGCGTTCACGTCGTCCATCGGCCCGGTAACCCCGCCCGCGGGCGACACGCGGTAAAAGCCTCGCCCCGCACTGTTGGGATCGGTGAAGTAGACGTTGCCATCGCTCCGTACGACCAGATCGTTGGGCGTGTAGTCTCCGGCGGGCAAGAGCGTTCCGGTCACCGTGGCGGTGGCCGGATCGACGCGCACGATGCTGTGACGGCGCTGATCGGCGAGGATCAGTTGATCGTTCGCGTCGATTGCTAGCCCGTTGCTACCGCTCATTTCCATGAAGACTTCGGGAGTCGTGGATGGCGGGACGAGCTTCCAGATGCGCTCTTCGGGCGAGGCCGCGTTGTCGGAGAAGAACAGCGTGCCAAGCTCCGCAATCCACACCGGCCCTTCGATGAAGGCGAAGTAAGTGACACTACCGGAGGTGGGAGGATT
>DASWGX010000324.1:0-8648 GCA_036393455.1 Polyangiaceae bacterium | reverse complement strand
GCGACGTCGCGAACAGCTGCATCAGGTCCGGCAGCGGGATCTCTTCCAGACTACCGCTCATGCGCGGCGTCTCCGCGGGCCTCAAGGGCGAACGACGCGCCGCGGAGTGACCCGCGGGCGACCCCTGGTGGCTCGACCCGGAGGAGCCCGAAACGACCAGGCGCAAGATGCTCGTTCCAACGAGCACGCGATCACCTTCGCGCAGCGTGGCGCGCTGAACCTTCTCGCCGTTGACGAACGTGCCGTTCGTGGAGCCGAGATCCTCGATCGTGACGACGCCGTCCCGGAGCTCGATGCGCGCATGACGCCGCGAGACCATCTCCTCGACCAAGACCATGTCAAGCTCGCTGGAACGTCCGATCACGACCTGCTGCCCCTCCTCCAGCGGGAACTCTCCGCCCTGGTACTTTCCCGAAATGAAGCGCAGGCCGTATCCCGCGGCGGGCCCGCCCGCGGAGGAAGATTGGGATGCTCCTCTATCCGTCGGCATGGAGACCGTAGAAACGGGGGGCGTAGATGCCTGTGCGTGCCGTCATGGCAAGTGACAAGGTGAGAGCACGAACAACCCTCGCGAACGACCGGCCGGCGAGACGACAAGCTTAGCCATGCCCCCGGCCTCCGGTCAAAGCGGGCGTGTGAGTGGTTCTCCTGCCGGGACCGCCGGCTCGGCCTCCGAGGCGCTCGGCGCGCTCGCGCCGCTCCCGGCGCTGGCGGCCGGATCGGCCCGAGGCGCTTCGAACCGGGGCGCCAGAAGTGGATCTTCCGCCACCGGCAGCAGCACGGTGAAAGTCGCTCCCTGGCCTTCCTGAGAGCTGACTTCGATCAGGCCGGCCATGTCCTCGACGATGCGCCGGCTGATCGCCAGGCCGAGGCCGGTGCCTTTGGGCTTGGTGGTGAAGAAAGGGACGAAAAGGTCTTTGACCACGTGGGGCGCGATACCCGGCCCGCGATCGCGCACGGCAATCTCGACCCATGCGCCGCCGTCCGCGCGCGCGCGGCGCCGGCTCGAAATGTCGACGGTGCTATCGCTCGGAGCCGACTCGACGGCGTTGCGCACCAGGTTTATCAAAATCTGCCGCAAGAGCTCAGCGTCCGCGCGCGCCAGGGGTAGTCCCTCCTCGAGATCCGTCTCGAAGTTGCCCTGCGCCGCGTGATCGGAGGCCAACAAGAGCAGCGTGCGTTTGATCACCGCGTTGACGTCGACGGGGCCAATCTCCCCCGGGTTGGGACGCGCGTAGTGGAGCACCGCCCCGACGACGCGATCGAGCCGGTCGACTTCCTCCACGATGATGCTCAGAAACTCACGATCACTCGCTTGTAGGCGCGATTGCGTGTCCGGCTCGCTCAAGAGCTGCGCCGCGCCCTTGATGGCGCCGAGCGGGTTCTTGATTTCGTGCGCCATGCCGGCCGCCATCTGTCCGAGCGCGGCGAGCCGATCGCGTTCTTGCATGCGCCGATACTGGCGAGAGTTTTCCACGACGACCCCAATCTGCAGCGCCAGCGCTTCGAGCAACGCCACTTCGTCGGGCGAAAACGCGTCCTGCATGCGATCATCGACGATGACCATGACGCCCACGACGTCGCGGCTCTCGCTGCGCACGGCCAGGCAAACGCCCTTCTTGAACGGGCCGAGCACTTCCGCGGCGGCGAGCACCCGCTCGTCGGCCTCGGCTTCCGAGGCGCGGCCCGCTTCTCTGAGCTCCGACGCCTCGGCGGCCACCTCTTCGAGCACGACCGAAGTCCATTTTTCCAGCCGATCGACCAGCGGACGCGCCGACGCTCGATCGAGTCGCGGCGGCGCCGTGGGCCCGAATGCCGCGCCGAGTTCGAACACGTCCCCGACCGGATCGCGCAGGTACAGGGCGGCGCCGGTGACCCGATGCGACGCTTCGAGAGCGGAAAGGACGACTTGCTGCATCGCCTCGATTTGCAGCGTGTGCACCAGCTCGGTGCGAGCCTTACCCACTGCGCGCTCGAGATCGACACGTTCTCGAAAGAAAGCCTTATGGATGTAACTGTCGACCTTCTCGCGGAGCGGCTCGAACAACACCAAGATCACTATGAGCGCCAGAATCGCGGCGAGGTACATGGTGTCGAACGCGCCGATCAGGACGACGCACACGTAGAAGATGCCGGCAAGGCAGAACGCCAATGCCGTCGACACCAAGAGCTGGCCGAGCGTGTCGTAGAGGTCGACGAGCCGGCGCCGGATCATCGATTCCGACAGAACGAACAGAAACACGATGCTGAGCACGGCACCCACGGGAGGCAGCGGCGCGCCGATGAACCAGAGAAAGTCGGCCAGCGTGAAGACGGCGGCGAGCGCGCCAATCAGCACCAGGAAGCGCACACGCCGCTGCACGGCGCGCGAGGCGGATTGATTGCCGCGCCGAAGCAAAGACCAGAGTCCGGCGGTCAATAGCCCGAACACGTAGAGGAAGACCGCGCCGCGAGCCCAGCCTTCGCCCTGTTGGGGCGAGAGCACCAAGATCAGCATCAGGATCAAGAGCGCGCCCGCGACGCGCAACAGCGCCGGTCGCTTCTGGCTTGGTACTATGGCCTCGAACAGGTGCAGACCGAACTGCGGCAAGAGCACCGCCAGGACGGCCGTGAAGCGCGCCCATACGTCCGCACGCACGAACAAATAGAGCCACTGGGCCAGGTACCAGAGGCCTACGTCGGCGGCGAAGGCCGCGAACAAGATCTGCGCGCGTCTTAGGCGGCCGCGCAGCAGAATGGAGACCGCGATGGCCAGCGCCAGCGCACCGCAGAACAGCGACGTGCGCGTTCTGAGGTCCACGTCGCGAAGGGTAGCCCGTTCAACGGCCCGCTAGCAAACGCACCAGCCGCTCGAGATCCTCCGGGGCCGCCTCGCCGAGAGCGCGTGCCAGTGGCACTTGAAGCCGCAAGAGCTCGGTCTGGAGTGGAGCGACCCGGCCGGCCGAGCTTGCTCGCGACCGCGCGGCGGTGCCGCGCCACGGCCGCGAAATCGCCACGCCGGACCGGCCCGTCAGGGCGGCGGGGAGCCCGAGCCTCCCCACGTGCTCGGCGACACTCCACAACAGCGGACCGAGAGCTCGCGCCGCCTGAGTCCGGGGCATCCCTGCGCGGACGAGCAGCTCGATGCCCCGCCGAGCACAGGGTCGCGCTGCCGTTCGCGACCAGCGCGGCGGCGGCGTGGTAGCTGTCCTTGTGAAGCCGGGGCAGGCTGCGCGCCTGCATGCCGAGCCGTCCGGGCGCGCGCGACGGTTCGCGACGGTGTCGCCGTCCAAGAGCAGCAGGGCCCCCTCGAGCGAGGCGGGCATGGAGTCCGGAAAAGAAACCAGCGGGTGAGCTTGACCGACGCCCGCGCAGAGCGGGCGGAGCGGCGCGAGCGCTCGCGGTCCCAAGCTCTTGCCGACGTTGCCCGCGCCGAGGATCGCCACCCTCATCGGTACAGGCTTTCGGCCTCGATACAGGCGAGCACGGCGCTCGGGAGGATGCGTGCGAGCGCCGCGCGCGCGGAGCCGTCGCGGCGCGCCAGCAGGCGGCGAATCTCGGTCGACGAAATGTCCGGCAGCGTCGGCCCGACGGGTGCCCCGTACTTCGCCGCTTCGGCTTCGAAACCGCCGCGGCCGAGGACGAACAAGGGAGCGATGCGCGTCACTTCCTCGAAGGCGTGCCAGTGACCCACCTCGCCGAGGACGTCGGCGCCGATCATGAGGCGGAAATGCCAGCCCGGGTGTTCGCTCTTCAGGTACTCCAGCGTGTTGAGCGTGTAGCTCGGGCTCGGCAGCCTTTCCTCGAGGCGCGACACTTCCACGCGCGGCAGCCATCCCATGGCAAGCTCGGTCAAACGCAGCCGGTGCGCGAACGAGAGCAGCGACTTGTCGAGCGCGTGGTCGTAAACGGGAACCACGAGCACGCGATCGAACTCGCCGACGGACAGCGCATAGGCGACCGCCAGCACGTGTCCCACGTGCGGGGGATTGAAACTGCCGCCGTAGATTGCCACCTTCATGAACGGCCTCGCCGTCCGCCGAGGTGCCCCACGAGCCGGGGAGCCGCGGGCATCAGCCGCCCTGAACCCGAAGCCTGGGGCTACCTTCCACGAGCAGCTCCTCGGCGCGCAATTCACGGCACTCGCCGTCGAACTGACGCAGGCGAATGCCGCCAGCCTCGTCGTCCAGGAGCATCAGCCCGCCCGCACCGAACGCACCGGGCGACAGGAACCAGCGCCGTCCCACGCGCTTGACGACGGGCTCGCGGCTCTTGCCGAAGGCGAGCAGCGTCGCCGCCAAGATGTCTTCTTCGTCCAGGTGCGCCTTGTCGTAGATCATGACGGCGAGCTTGCCGTCCAGCATCTCGACGCTGCGCGTCGCCGCGCCGGGCAAAGACTCCAGCGCTTTCAGCGAGCCACAGCTGCGCTCGGCGGCGACGAACTCTGCGATCTGTTCCGGCGTTCCGCTCAAGCAGGAGCGCGTGGCGCGCCTGAACAGCGCGAAGCTCTCCGGATCTTGCCCGAGCAGCCGCTCGGCGCGCTTGCGCACGACGGCGTCGAGGGCACGGTCGACACCGAGATAGAGCGCCTTGTCGACGTGAACTTCGTCGAGCAAAAAGTCCGCGACACGCTGAAGCTCTCGCTCGTGCTGTGCAGCGGGTCCAAGCAAGCCGAGCCGCATGGCTAACGTCGGGCAGACTACCACGGCGGCCGAGACGGGGAAGGCGCGGGCACCTGCCCGATGCGCCCCGGCGCGCCGCGTCTTCCGCGAACCGCGCGGGCGCCGAGGAAAAAGGCGTTCCACGCCGAGGATCTCGGCGGCGGCCGAGCGGCTCACCCGCCCGTCAGCGCTCGATGAGGGAACCGAAAAGGCCAAGCCCGCCGGCGATGAACGCGACGTCGAAGACGAGCATCAGCTCGAGGTAGTCGCCGAGCTCCTGGACGGGCACGCCCGAAAACAGCTCGCGCGTGCCAGCGACGGCCGCGAGCAGGGTGGGCGCCTGCAACGGAAACAGCACGATGCCCAAGATCAGATCGCGCGCCCTGGTGCGCACTGTCATCGCCCCGAAGAGCGTCCCGGAAGCGGCGACGCCGGGGGTTGCGCAGAGAGCGAACGCGACGAGCCCGAGGGCGGTTTCGCCGGGCTCGATGGCGAAGAGCAGCAGGCACACCGGGATCACCACCGCTTCCACCACCAACAAGAAAATCAGTACTCCTGCGGCCTTTCCCGCGAAGATGGCGCTGCGGAACACCGGCGCTCCGAGCAGGCCATCGAGCGCGCTTTCCTCGCGCTCACGCTGAAAAGTGCGACCGAGCGCGAGCACGGCGGCGAAGCTCACGCTGAGCCAGATCACGCCGGACGCGACGGTACGGCTGCCAGCAGGGCCGCCGTAGAACGACAGCGACGAGAGCACGACGACCAGGAGCGCGAAAAAGCCGCTCGTAGTGACGACCTCGCCGGTACGAAGCTCGATCAAGAGATCTTTGCGCAATACTGTGAGGGTCTGCCGGGCCCAGCTCGGGGGCGACGGTAGCGCCGCGGCGGCGGCCTCTTCGGACATGCGCGGCATCCTACGCGACGCCCCGTGGGTCACCAACACCCGGGTTTCTCCGCTTCGGGGGTCGCCCGCTTTCAAGCTGGACGCCGGCGAGTCTAGGATGCTTTCCTCATGACGACGCGAGTCAACATCGAGCACATTTTCAACTGCAGCGAGGACACCTTCTGGGAAAAGTTGTTTTTCACCGAAGAGTACAATCGCCGCCTCTTTCTCGAGGCCTTGCGCTTTCCCTCCTTCAACCTAGCGACCTCGGAGGACCGCGGCGACACGATCTTCCGCGTCGTCGAAGTCGTCCCGCGCCTGCCGGACCTGCCGACGGCAATCAAGAAGGTCGTCGGCGACAACGTCGCGTACCGGGAAGAGGGGACGTTCGACAAGAAGACGCGCCGCTACAAGATCCGGGTCGTGCCGAGCCGGCTCGCCGACAAGCTTTCGATCGCCGGCGAGCTCTACACCGAGCCGTACGGCGACAACGGCTGCAAGCGCCGCTTCACCGCCGAAGTCAGCGCCAGCATCTTCGGCATCGGCGGCCTCTTGGAAAAGCGCATCGCCGAAGATCTGGAAAAGAGCTACGAAGTGGGAGCCCGCTTCACGAACTCCTACGTCGCCGAGAAAGGATTTTGAGCAAGGCTCGCGCCTCAAGCCTTGGCGCTGGCCTTCGCTTTCGCCTTCGACGCGCGGGTCTTCGCGGGGGCGGCTTTCTTCTCGGCGGACGCCTTCGCTTTTCGACCGCTCCTTCGCAACGCGGCGCGGTGCAGGTCGAGCAAGCGCGGGATGGCGTAGCGCCCGAGGCGCGCCTTGTAACCTTCGTCCTTGGCGCGACTTTCCGCCTCGAGGATCGCGGCGATGAGCTTGTCCCTGCTTCCGAAGCGCTGCTTCGCGTCGCTCAAGGCGTGGTGCAACCTTAGAAGCTTCGCATTCGGGACACGAGCCAGGCCTTTCACGGAATTGACGCGGTCGAGCCAGAGCTCGGCGCTCGCTAGCTTCTGCACGGCCGCGACCAGGTCCTCCTTGCTCTTGAAGCGTTCCTTGACTAGCGAAAGCGGGGACTTTTTCATGCGGGGGGTCGTTCCGACGGGGCCGTCCCAGCGACGGCGCAGCGCTTTTAGCAACTTGGGCGGCCCGTGCAAACCCCCGTGACTCGAACCGGCCCGCATGGTAACCGCGGGCGCCATGGGCGAACGAGTCCGGTATGCGCCGTCGCCGAGCGGCTATCTGCACATCGGCGGCGCTCGAACAGCCCTTTTCAGTTGGCTCTGGGCCCGCCGCACGGGCGGAAAGTTCGTCGTCCGAGTCGAGGATACGGACGCGGAGCGGAGCAGCCTCGAGAGCGTCCAGGCAATCCTCGACGCGCTGCGCTGGCTCGGCCTCGACTGGGACGAGGGTCCGGAGGTGGGAGGACCGGTCGGGCCCTATTTCCAGAGCGAACGGCGCGACCGCTACCGCGAAGCCGCGGAAACCCTGATCTCGGGAGGCCACGCGTACCGTTGTTATTGCACCAAAGAAGAGCTCGATGGCGCACGCGCCGCGCTCAAGGCGGAAAACCCCAAGGCACAGTTCGTCTATCCAGGTACTTGCCGGAATCGCAGGGACCAGCCCGACCTGCCCTGGGTCGTCCGCTTCGAGAGCCCTGCCGAGGGCGAGACGGCGTTCGTGGACAAGGTTTTCGGGCGCATCGCCACGCCGAACTCCCAGCTGCAGGACTTCGTCCTGCTGCGCCAGAACGGTTACCCGCTCTACAATTTCGCCTGCGTCATCGACGATCACGACATGGGCATGACCCTGGTCGCGCGCGGCCGTGATCACATCGGCAATACGCCCCAGCAGGTCCTTTTGTACGCGGCCTTCGGCTGGGACATGCCTGAGTTCGCGCATTTGCCGCTCATGCTGGCGCAGAAGGGGGAGAAGCTCAGCAAGCGCAACGCTTCGGTGGCCGTGCAGGACTACCGCGAGCGCGGCTTTACGCCGGCGGCGGTCTTGAACTACATCGCCCGCTTCGGCTGGTCCTACGGAGACCGGGAGATCTTCAGCCGCGCCGAGCTGGCGGAGCTCTTCGATTGGTCCCGCGTGAGCAAGAGCGACGGCAAGTTCGACGAGCGCAAGTTCGCCGACGTCGCGTTCGAGCATTTGAAGCGACCGGAGCTCACGAGTGACGCCGAATACTGCGAGGCCGTCTTGCCTTTCCTGTGCCGCCGCGGGCTCGAGCCGGTCTCGATGGAGACGCTGCGCGCGGCATTACCGCTGATTCGAGAGCGCGCGCACACCCTCGTCGACGCGGCCCACCACCTGGATTTTTTCCTGCGCGAAGCTCCGGAGCTCGACGAAAAGGCGGTTTCCAAGTTCCTGCGCCCCGAGGCGGCGCCCGGGCTCGTAGCCGTCGAGCAGACCCTCGCGGGCGTGGAAGAGTTCACGGCTCCCGCCCTGGAGCAGGCCGTGGCTCGACGCCTCGAAGCGGACGGCGTCGAGCTCAAGACGGTGGCGCAGCCGCTGCGCGTCGCGCTCACCGGGCGCAGCGCGAGCCCGCCTCTCTTCGACGTCATGGCCGTGCTCGGTCGCGAGCGGTCGCTCGGAAGAGTGCGTCGAGCGGTCGAGCTCGCCGCCGGACAGCAGTGAGCGGGGAGGGTGCCGCTTGCCGGGCGCCGCAGCACTCGACGCACCGCCGACGTTGCCGCTGACGAGGCTCGAGCCGCCATCGTGGTTCGACGTCTTGGCGGGGTATCCGCCGGCCAAGGCGGTGCTGCCGCTGGTCCTGCTTTCGATCGTGCTGCCCGCGGTATGGTGGCTTTTTCGCGGTACCTGGCGTCAGATCGACGCCGAAACCGAAGCAGAACGGCCGAGTCTGGTGGCCAAGCCCGACCACCGTCCCGCGGCGTGCCTGCTGCTGACCGCGATCGTGCTGACGCTGCACGAGTACTACGGCGGGCGCGCTTTTTACGACCAGGTAGTGCGCCCCGAGCTCCAGTGGCTTTCGCCGCCGGAAGGACCGGCCTGGCTCGGGCTCGGCCGTTTCGACGAGCTCTACGGCTTCGCGTGGTGGTCGTTCGCGCGCGTCGTCGGCTACACGCTCGTGCCGATCTGCGTCTGGAAGCTCTTGTTCCGCCACGACCGGA
>DASWGX010000323.1:0-3635 GCA_036393455.1 Polyangiaceae bacterium | reverse complement strand
GGTCGAGGTTGATCTCGCCGTTGCTGAGCCGGTAGACGTCGTCGCGCAGAGTGGCCACGGCCTCGGCGACGAGCTCGGCGCTCCCGTCGCCGAGCACCAGCCGAAAGCACTCTGCTTGCGCCGCCTCCGCCACGCGCGGATCGTCCGGCGGCACGAACTCGAGCTCGAGCGGGCTGAACGTGACTTGCGGTCCCGAATCGTCGGCGAGGTAGAAGCACTCTTGTGGATCGTTCGCCTCGCACGCGCTGCCCACGGCGCAACTCCTCACCTCGCCAACGACGAAGACGTCCACGCGCAGGTTCGAGCCGGGCGGTTCGCTTTCGGGTCTGCGTTCGAGAACGGTCCCGGAGCTCGTTCCGCACGCGGCGAGGAGGCTCGCGGCAAGGGCCGCGCGCGCGACGTCGAGGCCTTTCACGGCGCCCACCCCACGCCGAACGTGCCCGCGAGCCAGCCACCGTCGATTGAAACCGACCCCTGCCCGTCCACCTGCCCGCCCACCACCGCACCCGAGACGCTGCGCAACACGTAGCCGGCCTCGATCCCCAGGGCGAGCACGAAGTGAGACCACGCAACACCCGCGCCGGCGCAGAGCGCCGGCCCCGACCAGGTGCCGACGACGCTCGCGCCGCGGACCTCGGTCGCCTCGGCGGGCGTCCCTTCGAGCCGACCGATACCGAAGCGCAGGCCGGCTCCGGCTTCGAGCCAAGCCGGAGCAATTCGAAGCAGCAGCGAAGGGCCGAGCGTGGCGCTCCAGTTGGTGGCACGTACCGTCCCGAGTTCGGTACTCACGACCGACCGCGCCGCGATCAGATCGAGATGGACTCCGAGCCATTCGAGGTTCGAGACGTAGCCGAGCCTTATTCCGCCGCCCCAGCCCAGGCTCAAGCCGTCGAACGGACCGACGGCTTGGGCTAGCGCCAAGAGATGAGCGAGACGGCCGAAACCCCCGGCGCGACGGCGAACGCGCTCTTCTGCCTCGCGACGCGTTTCCGACGACGGCCGGTCGAAGTCCGCGGACTCCGGCGGAGGCTCGGGCAGCGTGAGCTCCATCCAGCTCGTGAGGACCAGCTCCGCGATGGCGAGCGCAACGGCGCGACCGCGAACGTCGGCTTCTCTCGCGTTCACGGCGAGGGTCCGCTCGAGCTCCTTGCCCGTCACCGGATCGGCGACGTGCAAGCGCACCCGCCGCCCGTTGCAGGTCAGGGTCACGCGCGTCGCACCGGGCGAGGCGGCTCGGGGCATCACGACATCGGCTTCGAGCTCGAGCGCCGTCAAGCGCATCACTTCCGCCGCCGGCAGCGCGAGGCACCGATCGATCGCGACGCTCACCTCCAGGTTCGACGCGGACTCAGTTCGACCGAGAAGAGCGACGCCCGCTGCGATGACGGCCGCAGCCGGGCTCATGGGGCGTCCTTGACGCCTCCCGAACGCAGTACTTGACGGAGCCTGAGCCCCTTCGGGTAGAGCCGGCGGTAGAGCTCCGCGCGTTCACGCGCGAGGCCGGCGTTGCCCGAGGCGTGATGGGCTTCCACTTCGCGGGCGAGCGCGTCTTCATAGAGTGCGCTGCCGTGCGCGGAAAGAGAGCGGGCCCGCGCGAACGCCGCCGCTGCTTCCGCGGGCCGACCCAAGGTTTCGAGCAGCAGCCGCCCTCGAGTGAACGCCGCGAGCGGCGCGCGCGGATCGCTCGGATGCCGACTGGTGATCGCGCTCAGGTGTTCGACCGCGTCGGCGTACCGGCCTTGAACGCGCGCGAGATCCGCTTCCGCGAAGAGGGCCTCGGCACTGGATACGGCGTTCGGCGGCGGCTCGGTTCGTGGGATCGCGGGCGCCGAGGGCGGCGTGGCAGCAGCGGCCCCGCGCGGCGCGCCGGCGCGCGCCAGCGCCGAGGGCGCTTCGCTCGGGCGCTCGGGCGGAAAAGCACCGCGCTCTCCGGTGGTGAGCTCGCGCGAGCCCGCCGGCCAGGAAACGCGAACGCGACCTTGCTCGACGCTCACGACGGAACGCGGGCCGTGCCGTTCGACGCGAAACTTGGTTCCAATAACGTGGACTGCGACGGAGCCGGCGCGCACGCTGAACATGCGCTCCGGGCGGGGTGCCACGTCGAACCTGGCCGTGCCGGCGGACAGCTCGAAGGCCATTTCGGTGCTTGATTCGTGCTTCTTCTCGATCCGCGTGGCCGCGCTCTCGATCAGGATTCGCGAGCCGTCGCGGAGGTTCCAGAGCTCGGCGCCGGAAACCTCGACAACCGACGCCAGGCCTACTCCTTCGGACCCCGACGACGCTCGTGCGCCCGGCGACCCCTTGCCGTAGGAGCCGAGCCCGTAGAACGCCAGGGCGACGCTGGCCGCCAGCGTCGCGACCGCCGCGATCGTGGACACCGTGCGGCGCCGGGCCAAGAGCAGGCCCTTGATGCGCCAAATCAGTTGTTGCTCGCGCGCGAGACCGAAGCTCGGCTCGGCGCCCCGCGCCATGTTCAGCTTGAGCTCGAACTCGTCAGTCATCGCCCGCCAGCGCCCGTTTGACGACCGAGTGGGCCGCCGCAATGCGTCGCTTGGCGGTCGCCAGGGAACAACGGCACAAGCGAGCGACGTCCTCGATTCGCTCCTGCTCGAGGTAGCGCAGAGCCCAGGCGACGCGCGCCTTGGGCGGCACGTTGGCGAGCGCCCGGTGGACCCTGAAAAGCATCGCGTGGTCCTCGGGCGAGCCGCCCGGAGCGCGCATCGAGACCTGATCCACGTCGTTCTCTACCGAGAGCGAAGGACGCCGCGCGCGAGCGCGTAACCGCTTGTGCGAAACGCGAACCGTCGTCGTGGCGAGCCACCCGCGGACCGCCCTCTGGTCCCGAATACGAAAGTGGAAGCGGAAGAACGCCAGGAAGACATCCTGGAGAACGTCGTCGACTTCGTCGTCCCTGCCGAGCAATCGGTACGCGAGCCGAGCAACGTAACGGTAGTGTGCCTTGATCAGCTCGTCGACGGTATCGGGCGCGACCGGATCCGCCTTCGGCACCCGCGGGGGAGCTAAGGCCGAGGGCCTGGGAGAAGCCGCCACCTTGCGAGTGGAGCAGATCCCCGCGGCCGCGGCAACGCGCGGCAGGGCAGCGCGGCGTCGTGCCGCGCGCCGATGGTGCGAAGCGCGCAGACGCACCGGCCACGGCTGAGCCATGCGCGACGCCTCCTGCCGCTCTCATCGAAGTTGAGCTTGGAAAGGGCAAGGCACCAAACCTTCGGGCGTAGCCCATGGACGAAAGAGCCCGAGGCCCGGAAGTTCGGCTCATCCAACACCCGGTGCCCGTATCGGACCGGCTCCGCTGGCCGGCCCCGTGGACGAGCAGCCGGTGAAAGAGCCGGAGAACGATGCTACGCCCTCACCACCATCGTGCCCTCGCTTACCGACTCCCTGGGCCGACCCCTGGTCGATCTGCGCGTCAGCGTGACGGACCGCTGCAACTTCCGCTGCCGCTACTGTATGCCGCGCGAGCACTTCGGGCAGGGCTTCGAGTTCTTGCCGAAAGGCCAGATCCTGAGCTTCGAGGAAATCGCCCGCCTTTCGGCAGTGTTCGTGAAACTCGGGGTCGAGAAGATCCGCCTCACGGGCGGCGAGCCGTTGATGCGATCCGAGCTGCCGGTGCTGGT
>DASWGX010000322.1:0-5864 GCA_036393455.1 Polyangiaceae bacterium | reverse complement strand
TCCGCTTCCCGAGGGCACGGACGTCGCCTCCCTCCTGCCGGCCGGGCTTCGCCGGCTCACCACGGCCGAGTACGGGGCCAGCGTGCGCGCGTTGCTCGACACCGAGGAAGCGCCGGAGGCCGACTTCGCGCCGGACGCTCGGCAGAGCGGCTTTACGACCAACGAGGCGCAACGCGTCGATCCCGTTCTCGCCCGTCAAATCTCGGATGCCGCGAAAGCGCTGGCCGCCGAGTTCAAGGCCAAGGTCGAAACGGTAGCGCCGTGCGCCGCGGCGGACGAGGAGGCTTGCGCGCGAACCTTCATCGAAAGCTTCGGGCCGCGCGTTTACCGGCGCCCCATCGACACCGCGGAAATCCAATCGATGCTGGGCCTTTACCGCGCGGGTGCGGAAGGGGCGAGCTACGCGGACGGCATCGAGCTCGTCGTGCGCGGCATGCTGCAATCCGCCAGTTTTCTCTACCTCACCGAGCTCGGCGGGACCCCGGCGAGTGGGGTCGTTTCGCTCACGCGGAGCGAGCTCGCGAGCTCGCTTTCGTACCTCTTGACCGAGGCTCCGCCGGACAACGCACTGCTGGAGGCCGCCAGCGCGGGAAGCCTGGACACGCCGGAGGGGCGCGAGGCGGAAGTACGACGGCTGCTGGATGGCGCGGACGCCAGGCGGCGCATCGTTCGATTGATCAGCGAATGGCTCGGGATCGATCGCGTCGATCAGATCGCGAAAGACACGCTCGTTTATCCGAACTTCGCCAGCGTCCGAGATTCGATGGTCGCAGAGAACGCCGGCTTCATCACGGAGGTCGTCTGGAGCTCGCAAGGCACCGTGAGCGAGCTGCTCGGCGCCGATTGGACGGTCGCGGACGGCGAGCTAGCCGGGCACTACGGCGTCGCGGGAACGGGGCGTGTCTCCCTGGCGGAAACCGGACGCGTCGGTATCCTGAATCACGCTGCCTTTCTCTCGGTCTATGCGCACGCCAACGAATCCGCTCCGATCTTGCGCGGCGTCGCCGTGCTGAGCCGCGTCGTCTGCGTGCCGCCCCCGGATCCGGCGGTGTTGCAGCTCGCCGTGCCTCCCGTCGTGCCCGACGAGACCAAGACGACGCGCGCGCGCTTCGCGCTCCACTCGGACGCCCCGGAGTGCGCAAACTGCCATCGGACTATCGACCCGTTCGGGTTCGCCTTCGAGCTTTACGACGGCACCGGCAAGTACCGCACAACCGAAGAAGTCAGCGGCCTCCCGGTCGACAGCTCCGTGACACTCGACGTCGGATCCCCTTTCGATGGAAGCTACGCCGACAGCAACGAGCTCGCCGCGGCGCTCGCCGCCAGCGACGAGGCACGCGAGTGTTTCGCTCGGCACCTGTTCCGTTCGGTCGCCGCGCGAAGCGTCGGGGTCCGGGAAAGCGAGGACGCTTTCGTCGAGGCCTGGTCGGAGCTCGAGGCCGGTGACCGTGACCGCGTCATGGAAACGCTGGTCGCTTACGTGAAGAGCCCGCTCTTCACGCATCGGAGGGTCCCATGAAGCGCTCCGCCAGCCGGCGTACGTTCATCCGCGCCGTGGGCGCCGGCTTCGCCACGTTGCCTTTTTTTCGCCTGCTCGAAGACTCCTTCGCACAGTCCACCGGAGAAGAGCTGCCGCTCAAGTTCGTCACGATGTACCACCCGCACGGCCTGTGCGCGGAGTACTGGGCCATGCAGGCGGGCGACACCGAGACGGCCTTCGACCTTCGCTACGAAAATTGCTCGCTCTACCCCTTCGACGATCCGGACACCTACGGCAAAAGCTTCAAAGATCGCATCCTCGTCGTCGAGGGCGTCGATCACCTGTCGAACGCCAACGGTCACGACTCGGCCGGCACCATTCTCACCGGCAGCCGCATCGACGCCAGCAAGAAGCCGCAGAACACCTCGCTCGACCAGTTTCTGGCCGTCGAACGCGGGTTCGGCGCTTCCACCCGCGTCACCAGCGTCGCTCTCGGCGTCGGCAACGACTCGGCGGAGTCGGGAACGACGCTCTCCTTCGGTGCCGGCGGCGAGCCGCTGCCCAAGATCATCGACCCGGTGAAGGCCTTCGACCTGTTATTTTCGGGGGTGGTCGTCGGCGACGACCCCGAAGCCATCGCTCAGGCCGAACGCAACCGCCGCCTCGGGCAGAGCGTCATCGACTTCGTCCGCGAAGACATCGATCGGCTCAAACCGCGCCTCGCCTACGAGGAACGACTCAAGCTCGACCAGCACTTGACCTCGCTTTCCGAGCTCGAGAAGCAGCTCGCGGCGGGAGGTCCCGGCGGACCTTCCTGCATGGTCCCCGAGCGCCCGGGCGAATTCTCGGCGCTCAAGCAGTACAACGGCGGGGAACCGTTCTTCGACGCCATCACGGACGCCCACATCGACGTCCTGGCGCAAGCCCTGGCCTGCGGTCTCACGCGCTTCGCCACGCTGTTCATGAACGACCTTTCGTACGCGAGCAACCCGCTCGGCCTGCCGGAGGACAATCACGGAGAGGTCGCGCACAAGTACAACGCGTCGCCCATCGGTCACAACAACAACCCCGTGGGCAGCGGCGATCCCGCCACCTGGCTGCCTCTGGCCCGCTTCAACCGGTACAGCTATTCGAAAGTCGCGCGCTTGATGCAGAAGCTCGACGAGCTCGGAGCTCTGGAGAGCACGCTGATCTACGCCGCGAGCGACATGGGCAACCCGAACCTGCACAGCACGCGCAACGTGCCGACCGTGCTCGCGGGCGGTGCCAACGGCAAGTTTCGCATGGGGCGGCGCATCAAGCTGCCGCTCGATTGTCCGGAAAACAACTCGTGGTGCCCCGAAGACAGCGCCGAGTTCACCGGCGTGCCCAACAATCGAATCCTGGTGTCTATCGCCCAGGCCTTCGGCGTCGAGGTCGACAGCTTCGGCACTCAGGCGAACCCGGCATTCACGACCGGAACGCTCTCCGAACTTCTCTGAGCCCGCCCGCGCCGACCCGAAGCGCGGGCGCTCCTACTCGCAGAGCGTACCCTGAATCGCTTGCATGATCCCGTCGGCGAACGCCTCGCTCGACGTGACGTAGGACGCGTTGTCGTTGCCGCGCACGTAGCGACCGCGAACCGGTTCGCAATTGTCCTCGATCTCGTCGTCGGGTTCTACCGGAAGCCCCTGACCGGCGTTGGCCAGAGCCTGAAAATACGGCCCCTGGCCGCTCTCGGTCGCTTCGCTTTCCACGCCGGCGACCAAGGTCGTGACGCCGTCGGACGCCGCGCGCTGGACGGCGGCAATCACCGCGTCACGCGCGCAGTCGACCAGGCTGTCGTCGCAGAAATCGGGCGTGGCGTCCGAGATCAACAAGATGTAGCGCGGGGCCTCCGCGTCGAGCTCCCCGAGCATCTGCGTTACGGCGGCGAACGCGGCGCTCGTCGGAGTCTCGAGCTTCTCGTCATCGGTCGGCGGCGTCACCGCGGCGAGCGCTTCGCGAAAGGCCTCGGCCTGGTTCAGCGCCGGCTCGAGCGTCGAAAGCTCCGGGCACGTCTGCTCTTGATCGCCCGAAAATGTCGTGAGCGCGAAGCGGACCTGCCCTGCGAGCTCCGTCACGGCGCCCCCGTCACCGACGAGCGCTTCGACCACCGCTTCCCATGCTGTCTGCTCGCCGATCTCGTCCTCGAACATACTGGTCGAGCGATCGACCAACAACCACACGATCGGGGCTTCGCAGCCGCCCGCGTCGTCCATCGCGAGGCATTCGTTTCGCGACGCGTCGACGCTGCATTGACTGCCCTCCGGGCAAGTGCGGCTCACGTCGTAGCCGCTGCCGCGCGAGTTGCAGGTCGCGATCGCGTTGTCGCGGCAGGCCACGACGCCGGGCTCGCACACGCGCGGAGAGCAGATCGCGTTCGCGCAGAACCCGGTTTCCCCGCAGTCGACGTCGGCAGTGCAGGACGCACAGGTGTTCGACCCCGCGTCGCAGGGCGGCGGTTCGGCGTCGCTGCACCCCGAGCTCGCATCGCAGCCGGGTGCGCTGGCGCTGCTGCCGCTTGCACCGGCATCGACATCGGGAATACCAGCCGCCGCTCCGGCTCCGACGCTGCCACTGCTGGCGGCGGCGCTGGCACCGACGCCGCTTTCCCCGGTACTCGATGCGCCCTCGGCGTCGCCGAAGAGAAAGTCCGCGGAGGAGCGCGGCCCGCACGCATGGAGAAAGAACACCGGCCAAGCGGCGACCGCAAGCGAACCAGCGGCGCGAGACGGGCAATTGACCAACGGTGGACGGAATACGAACCGCGACAAACCCAAGGACTCGTTGCTAGCATCCTCCCATGTTCCCAGCAAGCGAGCTCTATCCGTCTCCGGTTCATTTCTCCTGCCTGATTTCTCGGCGCGGTGTTACCCCGAACGTCTTTCGCACTGCAGGGTCCGCAACGAACTCGGTAACAAACTCGGTAGAGAATTCCGGTAACGGCTCGCGCGCGGGCGCGGCGCTGCGACGTCCGTCGCGATCGGCCTCGGCGACCAGCGTCGTTCGTTTGCACCGGCATTGTGATTCTTCGACCAACTTGTGATCACGTAGTCATGCGTACTCAATCCAACGACATACGAAGCCGCGCGGAAGCAAGGTTCGATCTGCTTCCTTTGCTCTGCGCCGCGTCGTATCCGGCGACATTCGTCGTCAGTGTCTGGCTGGGCGGGGCGTGGCTCGCGCTCACGCCGGTGTATGCCTTCGCGCTGCTCCCGGCGTTGGATGCGCTCGTGGGAGAACAACCGCCACCTACACACACGGCAGGCTCTTGCCGGCACCGCCGGAGCGTTCTCTGGCCCGGGGCCTTGAAGCTCGGAGCCGCCGCCTACCCCGCCATCTGGTTTTTCGGAATCGTCGTCCTGGCCGCAGATCGAAGCGTTTTCGAGCGCGTCCTCGGCGCCGTCTCGCTCGGGATACTGGGCGGCGGAATGGGGATGACGATCGCGCACGAGCTCTCGCACTCGAACGACAAGCTGTCGCGGTTCTGGGCGGAGTTGATCACCGCGCTGCTCGGCTACCCGCACTTCTCGGCTTCGCACCTCTCCGGCCATCACCGGTCGGTCGGCACGCGGGACGATCCGACGACCGCGCGGCGCGGTGAAAGCCTGTATGCATTCGTGCTTCGGTCCGTGGCCGGCAACCTCCGCCGCGCGTGGCGGCTCGAAGCGCGTGCCGCCGGCGCGGCCTCGCACCGCTCGGGTCCGCGCGACGCACGCACGAGGTGGGTGCTCTCGCTCGGCGCGGCGCTGACCGTGACCGCCTTGCTCGGCGGCTTCTGGGGCGCTGCGATCTTCGCGCTCCAGAGCGCTGCGGCGATTGCCCTGTTCGAGAGCATCAACTACGTGCAGCACTACGGCCTCGAGCGCCGCCGCGACGAAACGGGACGTCCGGAACCAATCGGGCCGGAACACGCGTGGAGCAGCCACCACGTCGTCTCCAATTGGTATCTTTTCAACCTCGGGCTCCACGCGGACCATCACTTGACGAGCGGCCGCCCGTTTCACGAGCTCTCGCCGCGCGATGGCTCTCCCAGACTGCCGGCGGACTACTCGGCGATGGTGCTCCTGGCGCTGGTACCCCCGCTTTTCCGCCGCGTCATGCACGCGCGGCTGCCGACTGCTGCCGGCTCGGAAACCACGGCGCAACCGGAGAAGCTCGCGGCGCGCGCGTAGCGCCGAAGGCGCGATTGCCCCAGGGCGAGCTACGGCACTTCGCGGAGCTCGATGCCGTCGTGCGATACGGTGGTCTCCCCGCGCAGCAACCAGGCCGGGTTATCGAACACCACGCCGCCCTTGGTGCGGAGCACGCACGTAGCTTGGTGTACCTTTTCTTCCGCGTCGTAGTTGCAGTACGGCGCGCC
>DASWGX010000321.1:0-5020 GCA_036393455.1 Polyangiaceae bacterium | reverse complement strand
GGCCATCGTGGCCGCGGATGCACCCGCCGCCGCGAGGCTCCTGCGAGCCTGGTCTACCCTGACGACGCGCGACGTCGGCTGGTTTTTCGAACCCGCGCTCGGAAGCGAAGAATTCTTGCGCAACGTGAGCCCGCGAACCGCCTCGGGAGCGGTCGGGGTGTCGCTTTCTCTGCCGGACAAGGCGGTAGACTTCGAGTTTGCCTTCGCGCAACGCTGGGGCGAGCTGCCGCTGGTCGAGTCCTATCTCTACTTCGACGCCGTGGTCGCCCTAGGACTTGCTGCAATACAGGCACAGTACGAGTCCGGTCGCGCGCCGACGCACGAAGACGTCGCCGATCGGGTGCTTCCGATCTTGCGCGGCCCCGGGCGCTCGGTGTCGTGGAGAGAGCTCGGGCAGGCGATCGAGCTTACCTTGCAGGGGACGAACGTTCACTACGTCGGCGCTGCCGGCCGTATTTTTCTCGATCAGAACGGAACCCTCGATGGTACGAGCGCTATCTTCGGGTTTTGGCGCATTCGCGCCGGCGTCATCGAATCGGAGAAGTTCGGCGCGTGCCCGGCCGGCACCCGGCTCGTGGACGGCGTCCCGTGATGCGTAGCTCCGCGCCGGGCTTCGCGTGCTCCGCATCCTGTCCAGCTGTTCTGGGTGCCCTCGTGCTCGGCCTGACCAGCACTCGAGCTCATGCCGCGCCCGGCGCCGACGCACGAGGGACGGTCGCCGGAACGGCGGCATCGGAGGACGCTGCCCCGTCGCAAGCAGCCGCCGATCAAAGGCTGGATGAGCTCGCTTCACTGAGCCTCGAGGAGCTGCTGGACGTCAGCGTCGTCACGGTGACCAAGACCGAGCGCAAGGTAGGCGAAGCCCCGGCGATCGTGTCGGTCTTGACGCGACGCGACCTCGAACGCTGGGGTTATCAGTCGCTCGCCGAGGCGCTGAGGCACGTGGTCGGCTTTTACATCGTCGACGATCACATCCTTCCCAACGCGGGAGTGCGCGGCGTAGCGGGAGGCTTGTTCGGCGAGAGCAGCACCATCAAGGTAATGATCGACGGTCAGTCCGTCGCGTTTCGTTCCACCGGCGGCAACTGGCTGGGGCCCGAGCTGGTCCCCCTGTCGGCCGTCGAGCGCATCGAGATCATTCGCGGGCCATCATCCGCTCTGTACGGAGCCGACGCGTTCCTCGCCGTCGTCAACGTCATCACGCGGCAGGGTGAAGACCTGTCCGGCGGTACCCTGCGCGGGAGCGCCGAGTTCTCGGACGGCCGTGACCTCGGCACGGATCTCGACCTGGCAACGGGAGCCAGAAAAGGGCCGGTGGACACCTTGGTGGCCGTACGCGTCCATCGGGAGGATCGTTCCGGCCTCGAGCTTCCGAGTACCTCTCCTGCGCCCGAAGTCCCCGAGTACCGCAGCGGCGACCTGAGCTCGCGAGGCGCCGATCACGCGTCGACCGCGGCCCTGATGAAGGTTGCCTACCACTTCGACGAACGGAACCGGTTGAGCCTGGTCGCGCACCATTCGACCTTCGAACGCGGCGCCGAGTTCAGCCCTTGGATACAGCTCTCACGCGGACTCGACGGCGAAGGCCGCTTTCACGACACGCGAATTGCCCTGCGGCAATCGACCGTCGGGCTCATTCAGGAATCGACGCTCCCGGGCGGCGCGGTGCTCACGCTGCGCGGACATTACTTCAACGGCGGCCTCCTTCCGAACGACAGGATTGACGTGGGCAGCGAGATCTTCAGTGTGGAGCGCGACTTCGGCTACGAAGGACTGGAAGGCTCCGCGGAAGGCCGCTTCGACGTTCTCGAAGGCCTGAGCGCCGTCGTCGGCGCCGAGCTCCTGGTCGATCGTGAAAACCTGCCGTCCTCGTTGCAGGTGGCGAAGGTCGGGACGGACGGCTTTTCGCCGGGCGAGCTGGTCGAGGAAAGCTCTACGCGGCAAGCCGACACAGACATCTCCAACGTGGCCGCCTACGTGCAGGGCCTGTGGACGGCGCTCGAGCCGTTGTTCAGCGCCGTTGCCGGCGCCCGCTACGACCATCACGGGATCTACGCCGGGCAATTGAGCGCTCGCGCCGGCGCGGTCTCTAGCCCCACAGAGAACGTCCATTTGAAGGTGCTCTACGGCAGCGCTTTCAAAGCTCCGTCCCCGCTCTTGCTCTACGGAGTCCCGCTCAAGGTGGGGGACATCATCGGCAACCCCGACCTCGAGCCGCAGCGCGTACATACGGTGGAGGGGCAGGTCGCCGTCGAGCCCGCCGCGGGTCTGGTCGTTTCGACGGGCCTTTCCTACAGCCGCTTGCTCAACAAGGCCGAGTTCGTCACCCGTGGCGTCAATCGCGCGGCGCAGAATCTCTCCGAGGTCGATACGCTTTCATGGGAAAGCGAGCTTTCGCTCAATCACGACCACTGGTTCCACGGTTACGCGAGCTTCGAGCTCCCGCACACGGTACGTAACTTGGGACAACAGGGGTTTCAAGCCGAGCTCGTCGGTGACGAAAACGTGATCTACCCGGGTTACGTGCTCCGGCTGGGCGCTTCCGCGGTGCTCGGAGAGCTCCCATTGAGGGCGACCGCCGAAACGATTCATGTCGGACCACGACGCGCGAGCGAGATGAACATCCTCGAGCGCGGTGCTCCCTACAGTCTCGATCCCTATCTGACCCTGGACGCTTCCGTGTCGACGGTGGGCGTCGAGATGCTCGACGGGCGCGAGACGGTCGTGACGATCAAAGGACGCAATCTGCTCGACGAAGCGGGCCCCGACCCCGGCTTCGTCGGAGTCGACTATCCCCTGCTCCCGCTTTCCGTCACGGTTCAGCTACGTCAAGAGCTCTGAAGCACCGTGAGGGGTGCTCGGCGCGGAAGCTTGCAGGCGGCTTGGCGCAGTGAAGCGGCGGCGCCAGCACTGGCGGCGGGTCGAGCAACCTCGCCAAAGGCCCCGCGGAGGCGCGGCGGGCGCTCACCCGCGCCCCGCGCCTTGCGGCACTCCGGTCAGCGCAAACCGTAGTCGTCGGCGATCTGATCGTAGATGGCGAAGTCGCTCGTGACGGCGCGCGCTTCGTTGCCGCTCCGAGTGAACATTGCCGAGCCCCACTCGCCGGAAGCCGTGGGCTCCCAGAAGAACGTGCCGACGCCGCGCCCGCCGGGCAGACCGCGCACGATGTCGTTCACGGCGCGCTTGTCGCCGTTGTATTCGGCTATCACGAAAAACAGATTCGGGTAGCGCGTGGCAAGGTCCGCGAGGTTTGCCTCCCAGTCCGCGGGCCCCCCGTGGAACGCCGAGTACGCCGACTGTCCGAGAACGTCGAAGCTCACGCCCCGCGCGAGCGCCTGGTCGACCCACCAGACGCTCGTCTCGTTGTCTCCGCCACGATCGATGTGCAGCATGGTCAGTATGCGGTCGTCGACCTCTTCGACGGCGGAGAGGCCGGCCTTCAAGAGCTCCGCCAATTGATCCCAGTTGTCCGGGTCGTACGTGGCACCGTCGGGAAGCAGCATTCCCGGCGTGATTTCGTTGCCGATCTGCACCATGTCCGGCAAGGCGCCGGCCGCGTCGAACGCCAGGAGCGTGTCGCGCGTGTAGTCGTGAACGGCCGTCACCAAATCCTGAAAGGTCAGCCCTTCCCACGCCGCGGGCTTGTGCTGATCATCGGGGTCCGCCCAAGTATCGCTGAAATGAAAGTCGAGCAGTAGGCGCATGCCGGCGGCCTTCACGCGCCCCGCCATTTCGATCGTGTGCGCCTGGTCGCAATACGGCTCGGCGCGGGTCGCGAACTCGTACTGGTAGCCGCCGGGGTTACCGGGCGTGTGGAACAGCCGCAGGCGGATGTAGTTGAAGCCGCGATCTTGCAGGAGCTCGAAGATGTCCTTCTGCGTGCCGCCGTCGGTGAAGAACGTGCCGCGGTCTTCTTCCTCCTGTATGAAAGAGACGTCGGCACCGAGCATGTACGGCGGCGGTACCGGAGTGCCGCCGCCTCCTGCTCCCATGCCCCCCGTCGAAGCGCCGCCGCTCGTAGCACCGCCCTGGCCCGCCGAAGCACCGGCCCCCGCGCTGCTACCCGTCGAAACGCCTTGGCCGCTGCCACCGGTCGAAACGCCGCCGCTGCCACCCACCGAGCCAGCCGTG
This sequence comes from Polyangiaceae bacterium, assembly GCA_036393455.1. GTDB lineage: Bacteria > Myxococcota_A > Polyangia > Polyangiales > Polyangiaceae > DASWGX01. Next base: position 889 of record DASWGX010000321.1, on the reverse strand, counting down.
GCGCCGCCGAGCCCGTCGCTCGCCCCTGCTCCGGTAAACCCTGAAGTATTGCCGCCAACGCTTCCCGAAGCGGCTGCGGTCGACGCGCCGCCCGCTCCACTGCTCGTCCCGGGGCTCGCCTCACTCGAGCAGGCGCTGCTCCCACCCAGCAACGTCAGAAGGAGAGCAAGGCGCCGCATGATTGTCGTCATGGCGCCGAGCGCCGCGAATCGGTCGGAAGTATCCGTTCATGACGCCTCACGGTCGGCCCTCCCCGCTGCGCCGCGCCCTCGGGGTCGGCGTCGAGGAAAAACCCCGAACCGCGTCGAGATCGCCGCAGACGACCGCGGTGTGGATGCCGTGGCGAGCAAGCTCGGGGTGATGCTCGAGCATCCGAGCCGCGCGCGCGCCGTTCGGGGCCGTCGGGGTGGCCGCTGAACTCGTCGCTGCCGGGCCGAACGCCGTAGCTCAAGCACGAAAGATCCAGAAAGAGCGCTGCGCGCTCGAGCTCCGACCGCTTTTCGAGCGCCCTGTCTTCGAGCTCGTCCTTGAGCTTGCGCCAGTTCTTCGCGCCGAGCTCGCGTGAGAGCGCGTGCTGAACGTCGCGCAGCGTCGGCTCCGCGGGCGCCGCGGCGTACGACTCGAGCAAACGCGCACGAGCCCTGGGGTCGCCGCTGCGCACGCGTTTGAGCCAGCGCTTGGCCTCCTTTTTGAGAACCTCGAGGCTACTCCTGTCGCCCAGCTTTCGGGTCACCGTAACCTTCCTTTCGCTGCGCCACGCGGGTACCGCGTGATCACTTGCCTGAAGTCCGCCGAGCACAGGCCGAAAGAAGGTCAATCTAGAAACGGTCGGAACCGACTGGGTGGGAGTCTTCTCCCTTGCCGCGGACAGGAGGCGCCCCAGAGCGCG
>DASWGX010000320.1:0-7119 GCA_036393455.1 Polyangiaceae bacterium | reverse complement strand
CACCTCGCTGATGTTTAGACAATCGACGCGGCAATCGTAGGCGTCGACCAGGTAGCGAGCCGCACCGCCGTAGCCGGCGCCGAGATCGAGGATGCGCGCGCCAGGCTCCGGTGACAGAACCTGCGCGAGGCGCTCCACGGTGCGCCGGCTCGCGCGCTGGATCGGCTCGCTCGGGCTTTCGTAGATGCCGATGTGGATGTCCTCTCCGCCCCAAATGGTGGCGTAGAAGCGGTCGGCCGCGTCGCTGTCGTAGTACTCCTCCGCCACGTGGGCGACCTTGCGCGTCGCTCCGTCAGTCACCGTTGGGCGCCTTCTCGGCTTCCAGCGTCTTGTCGGCGACGTGGATGAAAAAGTCCGGCTGGGCGTCGCGGTAATCTTGCTTGAAGTCCCCATAAGTATCGACGGTCTGGAAGCCGACCTCGCGCATCAAACGGCGGCTGTACTCCTTGCGGAGAGGAAACATGTTCAAGTGGTATTCCGAGCCGTCCGGAAACCTGTACTGAAAACGCGCCAGGCCGTCGTCGACGTGCTCGGGCTGCGCCGTGACGCCGTGACCGCAGTAGTAGTACTTGTGCTGAGACTTGAAACCGCTTTCGAGGATGGCGTCGTAGTTTCGTTGATCCAGGACCAAGACGCCGTCTACGCGCAGCGCGGCGTAGAACTCGGCGAGCGCGCGCCTGCGTTCGCGCTCGGAGAACAGGTGGGTGAAGGAGTTCCCGAGGCAAACGATGGCGTCGAACTTCTCGTTGACGCTACGGTTCAGCCAGCGCCAGTCCGCGTGTACGGTTCGGAGCACGAAGTCGTGCTTGCGCGCGTTGTCGAACGCCTTGACCAGCATCGACGCGTTGCCGTCGGCGCTGGTGACGTCGAAACCGGCTCTGAGCAGCTGAACGGAATGAAAACCGGTCCCCGTCGCGACGTCGAGCACCTTGGTCTTGCCCCGGCTAGCGAGCAGATCGATGAAAAACCGGCCCTCGCTCTCGGCACGGCGCTCCCAATCGATGAGCTCGTCCCACTTCTCGACGAAGCTCTGAATGTACTCGGCCTGGTAGTGGTTGGTCTTCCGAATTGCGAGCGGCTCGGAGCCGTACTCTTGTCGCTGTCGCATCGGATTGTGGCGTGTCAGCATGCCAACGAAACCTCCAGAGATGAAAGGACCCGTGTCCGGAGTCCCAACCCGACGGGCGGGCCAAAAGGGGCGGAGGGCTCGAGGAACCCGTTCGAGTGCCTCACGCCCGACGAAGCCCACGCGGGCTCCGAACTCGCCGCTGCAGCGGGCTGACGCCCACCAATCGACGCGGTCGAGTTGCCGACTCTTAACACGGACTAGGACGTCGTTCACCCCTGTGCCGGGCTTATTCTCCCTTTCGTGACCAAGCGCGGAAATCGCCGGGACTTTGGTGCATCGACCTACTGTTCGGTCGATGTGTGTGCCCCGCGATGCACCGCGGCGCGAACCCCGCGCGTCAGGGCTCGGGAGTGCCGTTCTGATTCCGCGTAAGCTCTCGGATTTCGCCCGTGCGCAGGCGCTTGTGCACGAACAGCGGAGCGGGCGCCGGGGTTTGGGACTCGCCCTGACGAGAGGCCGTGCCGGCGCTGCCGTTCTCCTCCAGCAGCGCGGAGCGCCCGCGCCGTCTGCCGCGCCGAGCGCCTGCCCCTTGCTGTGTCTTTTCGAGTCGTCGGAGCTTCAGCGCGAGCGACTCTTGCTTCCGCCTGGCCTTTTTCTCCCTCAGGCTCGCCGCCTGCTCGCTCGCCGCTCGCCGTGCCGTCGCCTTTTCGAGAGCCGCCGACACCTGGCCGTCGATTGCCCGCCAGAGCAGTTGCCGCAAGTCTTCCCGAAAGGCGTCGATGCAGCGAGCCAGGTCGTGCTTGACCTCCATGGCTCGCATGTCGCACGGCGCCAAGCCTTCGTCAAGACGGGCAGAGAGAGCGTTTCATGGCGTCTTCGAGGCAGCGGCGCTAGGCGAACGGGGTAGGCAATGCGTTTCCGAACCGCTAGCCCGCTCCTGGCGACCGTGCTTGCTGTTGCGGCTGTCGGCTTGTGCGTGGCGGGCTTCGTCGTGGTGCGGTCGCCCGAAGCGCCGGGTTCTCCCGAGGGACGCGCGCCCGCGCCGAGCACGACGCCTGTCGCGCCGGCAAGCGGCTCAGCGACGGCGACGCCGGCTCCGTCCGCCTCGTCCGCGCCCGCGGAGCGGCCGTACTACGACGTCGAGGCGACGACGATCGACGAACAACGGGCGGCGTTGTTCGTCAACATGGCGCGCGAGCTCGATCTCGCCGACGCCGTGATCGAGAAGCTCAGAAAAATCTTCGAGGGGTCGAAGTGGCTCGGGCAGGGCAACCCGAAAGTGACGGAGCACCCGATGACGCGGGCAGAATGCCGCACGCTCCGGCGTTCTGCCGAGCTCGAAGACGAGCAGTTTCCCGAGTGCGGGGCCGTCAACATGGCGCCGATCTACCCACATGACCGAGGCAGGGAGAGCGCGGACCGCTGCATCGATCGCTACGAATTTCCCAACATTGCGTGCGAGTACCCGGTGGTCTGGGTCAAGGCCGACGAAGCGAGCATGCTCTGCCGAGCGCTCGGCAAGCGGCTCTGCGACGCGCACGAATGGGAAGGGGCGTGCGCCGGCGACCTCTTGCCGGTGGAAAAGGAGTACGACTTCGCCAAGGCGCGCCTCGGGATGAGCTACTTCCACAATCAGGATCGACGAGTGACCTGGGCCTATGGTCCGACCAAGGACCATGCGCTTTGCGCCGCCGGGAGCCGCAAGAGCAAGAATTGCGCGGCGAGCGGCTACCAGTGCGGCTCCAACACGTACCCCGCGGGAGCCTTCCTTCGCTGCAAGAGCGCGTTCGGCGTCTACGACCTGCACGGCAACGCCGCCGAGCACATGAACTTGCCGCTCAAACCGGAAGAGCTCGCGTCGCGCGGCGGGCTCGGCGTGACCGAAATGAAGGGTAGCTGGTTCATCTTTCAGAGCTACGAGGCTCATATCGACGACTGCCGCTGGCGTGCGCCGTCTTGGCACGAAAGCCGCGTCGACGACCCCGAAAGCCATCGCAACTACCACCTCGGGTTTCGTTGTTGTAAGGACATCCGTCGTGATCCGACTCCACGTGAACATTGACCACGTCGCGACGCTGCGCAATCAGCGCGATACGCGCTACCCCGACCCGGTGCTCGCCGCGGGAGAGTGTGAGCTCGCCGGAGCGGACGGGATCACCGCGCACCTGCGCGAAGATCGCCGGCACATCCGCGACCGCGACGTCGAACGCCTGCGCGAGTCCGTCTGCGGCTGGTTCAATCTCGAGCTTGCGGCGACCGACGAGATGCGCGCGGTCGCCGAACGCATCAAACCGGACTCGGTGACGCTGGTTCCCGAGCGGCGCGAAGAGCGCACGACCGAGGGCGGCCTCGATGTCATCGCCGGCGCCGCCTCGATCCGAGCGATGGCCAAGCAGTGCGACGGATCCGGCGTCAAGCTCAGCCTGTTCATCGAGCCCGAGGTCGAGACGGTGCGCCGCTCGCTCGATCTCGGGGCGCGGCAGGTCGAGTTTCACACCGGTCGCTACGCGCTCACTTCGGGGGTGGAGCGCGAAAGCGAGCTCGAGCGGTTGCGTGAGTGCGCGGCCCTTGCCGCGGGGCTTGGCCTCGAAGTGGCGGCCGGGCACGCGCTGACGTTCCACAACGTGCTCGAGGTGGCTCGCATCTCGGAGCTCGGCGAGGTGAACATCGGTCACGCTCTGGTTTCTGACGCCGTATTGCTCGGTCTGCGCGGGGCGGTTCGGCGCATGCGGGTAGCCCTCGATCGCGGCGAGGAAGCGCGCTCCGGCGCTTGACCGCCCGAGCGCGCTCGACAGCGTTGTCGGGCCGGGCAAAGATGCGAGCGCCAATGGTCGTCGGCCTGGGTATCGATGTGGCGTCGGTGGCGCGTGTCGCGCGCGCGCTCGAGCGTTTCGGGGACAAGCTCTGGCGCCGTGTTCTGACGGATACCGAACGCTCCGACGGCGGATTGGTCGGGCAGCGCGCGGAGTTCTTCGCCGGGCGCTTCGCCGCCAAGGAAGCGGCTTTCAAGGCGCTCGGAGGTCCCGCCGGCGTCGGTTGGCTCGACGTCCAGTTGCGCCGCGTCGACCGTGGCCGCCCCGAGCTCGAGCTGCTCGGTCCCGCCCGCGTGTTCGCCGAGGGTCTCGGAGTGCGCCGCGCGCTCGTCTCGGTGTCGCACGACGCCGGCGTCGCGGCGGCGGTCGTCGTGCTCGAAACGGGTGAGTGAGGTCCGCCGTGCAGCCGGTCCTTTCGCGCGCACAGATGCAAGCCGTCGATCGCCATGCGATCGACGTCTGTCGCGTTCCCGGCCTGGTGTTGATGGAGAACGCGGGTCGCAGCGCGGTCGAGGTCATCGAGCGGCTGCTTGCGCGCCGGAATCTACGCCCCGCGCGCGCCGTGATCGTCGCGGGCACCGGCAACAACGGTGGCGACGGCTTCGTCGTCGCGCGCCGGTTGAAAACCCTGGGCCATGCCGTCGAGGCCGTTCTGCTCGGCGATCCGAATCGGGTTCACGGCGACGCGGCCGCGAACCTGGCGGCTTATCGCGGCATCGGCGGACGAGTAGCGGCGGTCTCCTCGGACGCCGAGCTTGCCGCATGCGTGGTATCGCTCGCCGGCGCGGACGTGGTGGTCGACGCACTGTTCGGCACCGGCCTCGACCGACCCGTGGCAGGCCGTGCGGCGCAGGTGATCGCCGCCGTCAATCGGGCGCAGGGGCTCCGCGTTTCCCTCGACGTTCCGTCGGGGCTCGACGCGGACTCGGGTGCGGTGCTCGGCGCAGCCGTGCGTGCGGACGTCACGATCACGTTTGCTCACTACAAGCGAGGCCTTCTCACGCCGTCCGGAAGCGCGCACACCGGCAAACTCGAGCGCGTGGACATCGGCGTGCCCGCGGAGCTCTGGCAGGCGGTGGGCTGTTCCGCCGAGCTCGTCGAAGCGAGCGACGTCGCCGCGCTCCTGTCTCCGCGAGGCTCGCAGTCGCACAAGGCGAACGCGGGACGCGTGACGGTGTTCGCCGGCGCGCCCGGCAAGCTCGGCGCCGGCCTCCTCGTGGCGCAGAGCGCGCTCCGCGGCGGGGCCGGCCTGGTGACGCTGGCGGGCGCGCCTGACGTCGTCGCCGCCTTCGAGCAGCGGGTGCTCGAGGTCATGACGGCGCGTCTCGACATGTCCAGGCTCGCCGAGAGCGTGGCGGAAATCACGGCCGCGGCGCGAGTCGTCGCGGTGGGGCCCGGGGTAGGCCTCGACGAACGGAGCCGCGAGCTCGTGGAGGCGGTGGTATTCGGCTTTCGAGGCACGAGCGTGGTCGACGCCGATGCGCTCACGCACTTCGCGGGTCGCGTCGACGCCCTGCGCGGCGTCCCGGGAACACTCGTGCTGACGCCGCACGCCGGCGAGGCCGCGCGCTTGCTCGGCGGGGCGCCCGCCGACATCGAGAACGATCGCCACGGTGCGCTCGACGCCCTGGTGAAAGCCACCCACGCGACCGTCTTGCTCAAGGGCGCCTACACGCTCGTCGGCGCGCCGGGAAAGTCAACGCTGGTCAACCCGACGGGTTCGCCGGTGCTGGCGACGGGCGGCACGGGCGACGTGCTTACCGGGATCATCGCGGCGTTTGCCTGCGAGCTCGAGGCCTTCGACGCGGCGTTCGCGGGCGCGTTCGTGCACGGCAAGAGCGCGGAACGTTGGGCGCGCCGGCACGGGGCCGATCGCGGCCTCGTCGCGCACGAAATCGCGGACGGTGTTCCTGCCGCGCTTGCCGCCCTGGCAGCACGCCGACGAGAGCTGCCAGAATGACACGCCGCGTGTTCGGCGGGACGCGCTCCGCTGGCCCGAATCGAGCCTAATAGCCCGTCGATATCGCAGGTGCGCCCTGGCATGCTGCTTGCGTTGTGTGGCGGCCATGTCGAAGTCGAACGTGAGCGCCGAGGGGTCCGAATCCGCTTGCGGCGTCGAAAGTCACCGAAGCTCACGACCGGAGCTTTGCGACGCGTTGCTCGGTATGCGCGCGGACTTGTTCGCGCGCGCGCTCCGCTTCTGCAGAAATCGAGACGACGCGGAGGACTTGGTGCAGGAAACGACGCTCCGGGCGCTGCGCTTCGGCGCCAGCTACGAGGCCGGCAGCAACGCGCGCGCCTGGTTGTTTCGCATCATGTTTTCCGTGTTCGTGTCCGACTGCCGTCGCCGCCGGCGACAACAGCGAGCCTTCGACGCGCTGCGCGACGATCCCAACGCGTGGCTCAAGCCGGTGACGGAGCCCGCGTTCACGGCCTTGCTGCCGCCGCTCGAAGGCGCGCTTTCCGGCCTGCCTCCGTCGTTTGCCGCCGTCATCGAGCTCGTGGATCTCGAACAGCTTTCGTATCGTGAGGCCGCCCAGCGTCTGAACGTTCCAGTGGGCACCGTGATGAGCCGTTTGCATCGAGGCCGGCGCGCCCTCGCCGCGGTGGTTGCCCAGCCCGCGCAAGCGGCCTAGCGCCGGCCCTTACGCTCCAAGCAGGCGCACCGTGCCCGAGATCGTGGGTTCGACGCCGGCCTCGGTCTCGAGCAAGAGCGCGCCCTCGGAGTCGACGCCGCGGGCGATGCCGCGCCGCCCGTCGACGTCGACGGGACGATCGCGGAGCGCGTCGAAGCGCGCGAGCTCCGCGAGAAGGCTGGTAACTCCGTGCGCCAAAAACCGCTCGAGCCGCGCGTCGAGCTCCGAAAGAACCTCGGTGAGCAGCAACTCGCGCTCGACGTCACGCGCTCCGAGCTCGGCGAGCGACGTGGCGGCAAGCTCGAGATCGCCTGCGGTCGGATGACTCGTGACGTTGATGCCGATGCCGATCACGACGAAGCCGAGCCGGATTCCGGCAACGGCACTCTCGACCAGAACGCCTGCGAGCTTTCGGTCGGCGGCCATGACGTCGTTCGGCCACTTGACGAGAATTGGCGCGGCGCTGTGCCGCGCCGCCGCGGCGCGTACGCAAAGCCCCATGAGCAGCGGAAAGGCCCCCGCGCGCGCCGGGGCGAGCTTCGGGCGGAGCACGAGCGAGCACAGAAGGCTCGCGCCGGGCTCGCCGAGCCACGCTCGGCCG
>DASWGX010000319.1:0-7674 GCA_036393455.1 Polyangiaceae bacterium | reverse complement strand
GTCCTCGGTGCGCGTGGCGAGCAGCGCGGGCTCGCTCGGCCGCTTCGTGGCCTCCGACGTGACCGGGTTCAGCAGCGGATGTCCGTCCCAGAGCTTTCGCGGATAGACGGCCGCCAGCGGAAAGGTCCGGCACAGCAGCGCGGACTGAATCAAGAGCCCGCGGCCCAGCCAGTTCTCGTCGCCGCCGCCCCGGATCGGAGTCGACACTGCCGTCAGCACGGCTTCCGACGTCAAGAGATTGCCGTCATCGGCCGTGAGCAGGGTCTCGACGGGCCGTCGCTCGCGGAACGCGCGCTCGAGCAAGTGCGCCGCGCCCTTTGCCGCGCGCGAAAAGCGCGCCTCGTCCTCGACCAATCGTTGAACGTCGAGCGAGGGTCGAAACGTCGGCGGCCGATCCAACCGCAGCCACTGCCGCACGAACTCCAGGAAAAAGCGCTGGAAACGCGCGTCCGCCAGCATGCGCTCGATCTGCTCGGCGAGGACCGGTGTTTGCGCGAGAGCGCCGCTTTCGGCGAGCTCGAGAAGCTCCGAGTCGGGGACGGAGCTCCAGAGAACCAGTGCGAGGCGGCTCGCGAGCCGTCTCGTGTAGAAGCGCTGCGCTCGCAGCTTCGCCTCGTCCAGGCTCGAAACCGCGACCGCCGCGGTTTCGTTCTCGAGCATGTAAAAGTTCGGCGAGGTCAAGAGCTGAGCGACCAGCGCTCCGTACAGCGCCTTCGGCTCGCGAGAGGGCCGTGCCTCGAGGCGCGCCCGCAGGGCTTTCATGGCGCCTGCGTCGAGCCTTTGGCGCCACAAGCGCGCGCCCGGCTCTTGCAGCCGCCGGAGCACGCAGCTCACGGGATCAGTTCGCGGACCGCCGCACGCGGGGGCGTGCCGCTCGGCGATTGCTTTCGCGAGAACATCCACCCGTTCGCGGTACGCCCCGAGAAATTCGTCCGAAGGGTACAGCATGCGGCCGACCAGGATGTCGGGCGCATTGCCGATTCCGCCCTTCGGTCGCGGTAGCTCGTGGAGCGAGGTCGCGTCCACGCCGAAGACGTCTTGCACGGCATAGGCGAGCTCGAAGCGGCTCAGTCTGCGGTTTGGCGCTCCCCACGGAGCTTCGCAACCGAGAGGCGCTTCACGCGAAGGCGGTTCGGCGGCTCCGCCGCCGCGCGCGGAACGGACAGGAACATTGCCGTGCGGAGCGCGCGCCCGAGGCTCGACGTCGGCGCCTGCCGGAGCGAGCCTCGTGGGACCACCGCAGCCGGCCACGATGGCCGCCGCTGAAATCACCCCCGCCGCAGTCGCCGCGCTCAGACGCACGGACGTACGGTCACCGTGTGCGTGTGGCCGCTCGCCGCGTCGAGCGGCGGACCTTCCGTGCTCACGACGACGCTGTACCCGTCGAGCAACAGCTCCAGCTCTGCGTTGGTGAACTCGAACTCGTGCTGGTGATCGGCTTGTCCGCTCGTGACGTAGTGCGTGACGCGGCGGATGAGGCCGCCTCGGTCCACCACCAAGACGTGCGGATCCATTCCGCCCGTGTCGTTGTTCATCGAAAAATCTTCAGGCATTGCCATCGCACCGGCGTTCCCATCCGAGCAGATGATAGCGTCGCCTCCTTGCGGAGCGCCGCCGCTGCCGCTCGCAGTGCCGCTACCGGTGCCGCCGACAGAGCCGCTCGCGGTACTGCCGCTCGCCGTGCTCGCACTGCCGCCCGCCGTACTGCCGCTTGCAGCGCTGCTACCGGTGCTACCGCTCGCCGCGCCGCCGACACCCGTCGCGCCGGAGCTTTGACCGCCTCCCGTCCCCGACGACGCCCCGCCGCCGGCGCCTTGCGCGGCGCCCTGACTCCCCGAAGCGCCGCCGTCGCCCTCCGCCCCGGAATCACCGCAGGCGAACGTCCCAACCGATGCCCCGATACCCAACAAGAAATCCGACCGCCTCATCTTGCCCGCAGTCTGACGTGGTTTGCCGTTTCTCGCAACCGAGCCTCGGTGGACCATGAAAACGACGGAAGAGACGATCACCGACTGGCAACGAGGGCGTTGCGGTCAACCCCGGTACGAGCAGGGGCCCCGGGCGTAGACGGGACGGTGACGGCAAGGAGCAGGCTCTCCAGAAGGGAGCTCCGGCGCCTGAAACGCGAAAGCTTGGCTCGGCAAAGCCGCGACGGGCGGCACCGAGCCGGGTTGGGGGGGCGACCCTTGCGCGGCGAAAGCCGGCCGAAGAAAGCAGGGGAGCCAGGAACCGCGGCCGACGTTCGCTTTCCCTGTTGAGCCGCCGCCTCGTCTTGGGTATGCACGCCGTAAGAGCAGCGACGAGCGTCGCGGGGGTACGAGCCATGCGGGAAGACCGAGCCATGCCGGAAGACTTGGGGCATATCGATCGAAGCGCGACAGCGGACGCGGGGTCGAGAAGGTGCGGGCAGCCCCGGGTTTGCCGTTGGACGCCTTGGTTACTCTTGCTCTCGACGAGCGGCTGTTCCTTTATGTTCGTCGATGCGTCCCCGTCCGAGCCGCACCTGCGCACGCCACACGCTGCCGTCGAGTGCACGGCGAGCGTGGCGTTACCGGTTTTGGATGTGACGCTCGGCGCGCTGGAGCTTGCCCTTGGCGTCGCGGCGGCTCCCTCCGCCTCGCAGAACGAAGCGCTCAGCAAGGAAGCCAGGACGACGCTGGCGTTGTTGTGGGCAGGCATCTACGGCGTGTCCGCTGCGTACGGCTTCGTTCAAACGGGCGACTGCAGAACCCTGAGGAGGGAGGTGTTTCCCGAGTCCGAGTCGCGTCTTCCGGAGCTCGAGTCGAGCGGCGCGGGAGGCGCGCTACCGGAAAGGGTACCGAGCGTCCGGCTCGGTAGGCCACCGGGCTCTGTCATCGCATCGGAGCGAAGATGATCGCATCGAACCCACCCATCACGTCGATACGCCGGCGCGCGGTGGTCCGGAGATCCAGCCTCGGTGTTGCGCTGCTGTTCGCTTGCGTCGTGCTGGGCTGCGCCTCGGCCCGGTGGAGCGTTCGGAACCAGGCAGCGGGATACGCACTGCCCAGTCCCATTGCGCTCTACCTCGACGTGAGCGACCAAGTCGCCGTGGCGGACGACGCCGGCTTCGTTCTGACCTTGCTCGACACCTTGGAAGGCGAGCTCCACGGGCGCGGCATCGCGACGGAGCTCGTGACGCCAAGCAAGGCGGCGCGTCCGGTGCCGCGCATCGACATCTTCGTTCGCAACGCCGACGAAGGAAGTCGCCTGGTGCGCTACATGACGGGGTTCGCGGGCTCGCCTTCAATCGTCGTCGAGTGCGTCGTGTTCTCCGCCGACAACCGACCGAAATTCGCAGGGAGGCTCGAAGGCACGCTCATCGGCACGGGCCATGAGGGCGACCCCGGTGGAGATCCGAGGGTTGCCGCGATCGTCGTGGGGCGCGCGATTGCGGAGGCGATCACGGCGTACAACTGAGCGCCCCAAGGCCGTGAGCTTCGTGACAGCGCGTCGACAGAGCACGGGCCGGAAAGTTCCCGCTTCCGTCATCGGTGGCGCTGTTCTTGGACGCATCCAGGCTCGAGCGGTACGATTCGGTCCTGCGAACTCGGCTCACCCATCACTTTCGGGAGCACCTTCGCCAGGTATCCCGCATCGACGTGCTCGTGAAGTCGCGCATCGTCGCGATGGGCGTCGCCGTCGCCAGCCTCGCTCTCGGCGGCATCGTCAAGTCGCGTGCCGACACGACGTCGTTCCGCAGCGCGCTGGAAGCCGAGCTCCGCGAGCGTCGGGTGGCTGGATTTTCAGCCGACTTGCTCGGACGCTGACCCGCCGCGCCTCCGAAGGACCAAACCCATGCGATGCTCACTCGTTGCGGTCGTCGTTGCTGGCTCGGCGGCTTCGTGCGCCCCACGGCCGGCCGCTCCAGAGTCCCCGCGGTTCGTGAGCGTCACGCTGGTCGGTGCAACCGTCGCTCCAGCCAAGTTCGATGGGACCCAGTGGGATGGAACCGAATCGATCAGCTCGCAAGTCATGAGCAGCCTCAGAACGGCGCTCGATCTGAGCGATCCGGCGTCGGCAGCCGCGCGGGTTCTCACCGGTCCGGCGATGCGGGGGATCGAGAAGCCGGAACCAAAGGGTACCGCGACTCTCATCGCCAACGGCGTTCCAGATCAGCGGATGCGACTCGCCGCGCAGCGCGACACGTTCACCCCCATCTGGAGGGGCCCGCCGACGTGGCGGCACGTGCCGCTCTCTCACGACGTCCGGCTTCGCGTGGAGCTCTTCGACGACGACTTCGCCTTCGACGACCCCATCGGCACGTTCGAGCTCGGGCAGGACGACTTCATGGCAGCGCTGCGCTCCGGACACGTGCACCAGGTGCGGGTCGACGAGCAGACGAACAGGCAAGTGCTTTTCGCCGGCATCTCGGTGACCGCGGAGTGAGCCGTGAGACGAGAGTTGCGGCGCCGAGCCCGAGCACTACGTCGGCGCGACGCGCATGGCGACCATGGGCGGCGCTCTCCGCCGTCAGTCCGGCCAGAGCGCGGCAAGCTCGAGCTCGACGGCTTCGAAGGGCGGAACCCGAGCGACGTCACCGTTGCTCCACGCGCCGAGCAGCACCCAGTGATCGCCTTCGAGGCGAAAAGCTTCGAGCACGCGCGTCTTCGGATCGATGAACCACAAATGCTCGATTCGCTCTCGTGCGTAGATCGATCGCTTCCGAGTTCGATCGATGCGCGCGGTGCTCGGGGACTCGATCTCCGCGACCCAATCCGGCGCCAGCGTGAAGTACGCGGCGTCCGGGAACTCGGGCATGCGTTCGCGGCGCCAGCCGGCGAGATCGGGAACGAGCACGTCGGACCCGAGATGCAGCTCGGGCTCGTCGAGGATGATCCAGCCGCCGGGGCCGCCGCGGCTGCGCTGAAAGGGGCCGCCGAGCTCCGCGCCGAGCGCCGAGGCCGCCCAGGCATGTCGAGAGGCGGGTCGCGGCTGAACGTGCAAATCCCCGTCGATGATCTCCGCCACCTGGTGGTCTGGAACCGCGAGCAGGTCGGCATAGGTGGCTTGCTTGCGCGCGGGGATTGCCATGCGTCGCCGACAATAGCATGGCAAGGACTGGCGATCCTCGGCATCGCTCGCGTTCGATGGGGCAGAGTGATTTCCACGCCCGGCGGGGCGGAACTGGCGCACGACGTCTGGGAAAGACTCGTGAGAGCGCACCCCAAGAAATGTCTGAAGGCCCTTCTGTCGTGTCTCGATCTCCGCCATCACCCGGCACTCTTCGCCGAGCTCGGCCGCGACCTGTCCATTCCCCAGCTCAAGCAGGGCGGCGCGGCGGCGCGGACTGCAGAACCCCCGCCGTTCCCTCGAAGTCGAGCAGGTATCCTCCGACCATCTCGCTCTGCCACCGATCCGGCAAGACGCGCTGAAACTTGCTGAGGCGGTACTCGGGCACGAGGGCGCGAAGCTTTGCGCGAGTTTCCGCGGCGTCCCAAAACGTTCTGGATCGTAGCTCGTCGAGCAGCTGGCTCACGCGCTCGACGCTCGCGCCGTCACCTTGAATCTTGATCGAGAAGTTGTCGGGTACGACTTTCCAGCCACCCTTCCACTCCAGGGCGTACTTGAGCGTCTGATTGATGCGGCCGCCGGCAAAGGTCCACCAGGTGACGGCGGTGCCGTCGAATTGGAGGGAGTCGGTGCTCCGAAGAAGGAGCTCGCCGAGGTCGCCGCGCCACTCGGCGAGGGCGGCCTTGGCCTTTTCGTCGAGGAACGGGTAGTCGTCGTCGCTGGTGAGGACGGCCTTCATTTCCCGGCAGACTTCGAAACCCAGGAATTGCGGGACGAAGCCGCCCCAGCTCGGCTTCTTGCCGCGCGGCGCGTTCTTGACGCGAACGAGGCGTTCGTCGTGGTTCACGGAGATGACGAGCCAGGCGCGGCCACCCAGGAGGAAGGTGCTCATTGCTTCGACGAGACGATCGACGAAGGCTTGTTCGAGGCTGCCGAGGTCGCGCTTCGATTCAGTTTGCACTTTGTAGAGCACGGGGCTCGAAAAGACCGCGTAAAGCTCGAGGAAGTTCTTCTTGCCGAAGGCGCGCTCGGCAGCTCGGCCCATGCTGAGCAAACCCCCGGACTCGAACAAGTACTCCTCGCGCTTCATGTGCTCGACGAGCTCGTCGTATTCTTGCTTCTCGATGCCGCGAAAATCGGGGACGCGCTCGAGCATTTGCCAGCAGCGTTCGGCGCTGATGCCGCCGTGCTGAAAGGTCATGGCCAGGATTTGGTGCACGAGGACGGGCCACGCCCGCGTCTCGTCCCTGACGGCCTCGACCCAACCGCGCGCCGAAAGGAGCACCAGCGCCGTGTTTTGGACGACGGAAACCGTGTCTTCGCACAGGAACGTCATGTTGGCGACCGTGCCTTCGCGGCGACCCGTACGGCCCATGCGCTGGAGGAAGGACGAAACGGTGCTCGGCGCGTTGGCCTGGAAAGTGAGGTCGAGGCCGCCGACGTCGATGCCGAGCTCGAGCGTCGAGGTCGCGACGATGCAGGCGTTGGTGCCGCGGGCAAACCGCTCTTCGGCGGCATGGCGTTCTTCCTTGGAGACGGAGCCGTGGTGGACGAAGACCTCGATGGAGTCGTCGCGCATGTGGTCGGCGACGGCTTCCGTGAGCGAGCGCGACTGGCAGAAGAACAGGCTCTTCTTGCCGCGGCCTTCGCGCACGGCCTCGCGAGCGAAGTCGGTGACGTCTTCGCGGAGGTAGATCTTGATGACGCGCTGGGACTTGGGCCCGGGCGGATCGACGACCACGCTCGGTCGCTGCGAAGTGCCCGTGAGCCAGTGTACGATCCGTTCGGGGTTGCCGACGGTCGCGCTCAGGCCGATGCGCTGGACGTCGTGCTCCGAGTAGCTGGCGAGCCGTTCGAGCACGCTCATCAGGTGCGCACCGCGATCGGTGCCGGCGAAGGCGTGGATCTCGTCGATGACGGCGTAGCGCAAGTCCTTGAAGAGCCGCTGCACCGGTACGCGCGGCGACATCAGCATCACCTCGAGCGATTCGGGTGTCGTCATCAAGAGCTCGGCGGGCTCGCGCGTGAACGTTTGCTTCTGGCTTTGACCGGCGTCGCCGTGCCAGACGAAACGCCTGAGGCCCACCATTTCCGTGTACTCGCCGAGCCGGACTTCTTGGTTGTTGAGCAGGGCCTTGATGGGCGCGACGTAGAGCGCGCCGACGCCCGACGGCGGATCCGTCAAGAGGCCCGCCAGCACGGGGAACATGGCCGCTTCCGTCTTACCGCCCGCCGTCGGCGCGAGCACGACGGTATTCTTGCCGTCGAGGATCGCTTCACCGGCGAGCTCTTGAACGCGCCGGAGCGCCGTGAAGCCGAGACGGTGCGCGATGGCGTGCTGGAGCCGTTCGGGAAATCGCGAGAACACGCTCACCGGGCGCCTCACATGTCGACGCTGGCGCCGCCGAAGCCGTCGTCGGGCGGGGGTTCGTCGAGTTTGCGACCGGCGAGCACGGCCTCTTCCTCGGGCGTGAGCTCGGCGGGCGCGAAACCGAGCAGGCCGTGCGCGCTCTGCTCGGGGTTGTCGGCGAGGACGTCGAGGATGTTCACGAAGGTGCGCAGGAACTGCCGCGGCACCACGCCGACGTCCCCGTGAAAGCCCTCGGTGACCTTGTCGACGAGCTGCTCGACGAGCTCCCGGGG
>DASWGX010000318.1:0-8481 GCA_036393455.1 Polyangiaceae bacterium | reverse complement strand
CCGAGATCGTCCCAGCGCAGGCCTGTGTCGGCCCACCGTCTCGACCGAGCTTGGTTCGACCCGAGCGACTCGATCATCCGCTCGATCATCAATGGCGGGGCTTGCTGACAATGGCGGGGGCTTGCTGACAATGGCGGGGGCTTGCTGACGATGGCAGAGCTTACCGATGCTCGCTTTGATTGTCGTTGAACCGTGTGACAAAGCCGGATAGCCTGCGACCTCATGACTGCTCAAGGGAACGTCAAAGGGAACGCGGGCCGCGCCATCCGGTGCTTGGGGGCCGCATTGATGGCCTGCTCAGTGACGAGCATTGCGAACGCACAAGCACCCAATCCGCCCGCGGCGCCTGAGTCGGCTCCGCCCTCGTCGGCCAGCTATCCTCCACCGGGACAGGCAGCACAGCAGCCCGCCCAGCCGGGAGCGCCGCCCGGCCCGCCCGGAGCCGCGCAACCCCCCCAGCCCATGCAGCCCGGGGCGGCTCCGCCGCCACCGGTCTACGGCGCCCCACAGCCGTACGGCGCCCCGCCGCCGAGCAGTTACCCGCCGCCTCCGCCGCCGGAAGGGCCGCGCTATCTCCCTTTCGAAAGCGGTCAGCCGGTACCGCCCGGCTACTACGTTCAAGAGAGCGTTCGTAAAGGGCCGGTGATCGCCGGCGCGATCGTGCTCGGTATTCCGTACGTCATCGGCCTCTCCGTAGCGTCGGGCAACAACTTCGAAGGGTCGACCGGGTGGCTCGTGATTCCCGCCATCGGGCCGTGGATTGCGCTCGGTACGCGCGAAAACGATTGCACCGACGGCTCCTTCGATTGCACGACCGACAGCGCCGAACGTACGCTCCTCACATTGGACGGCTTGATGCAGACGACCGGCGCGGTCCTTCTGATTTGGGGCTTGAGCTCGTCCAGCAAACGCCTGGTGAGAAACGACATCGTCGAGCTCACCGTCGCCCCGACCTTGGTCGGCAGCGGCTACGGTCTAGGTGCCGTGGGAACGTTCTGATCGTTCGCTTGGCCCCGCAACCGGTCTCAGAAACACGACAACGTCGCGGCCGCTCACCTGCGTCTCGAACCGCGTGAGCGCGCGGGTTCGGCACGGGCCGTGATCGCAAAAGCCCGTTTGCGGCACGAACAGAGCGCCGTGGTTCTTGCAATAGATTCGGTCGCTGCCCGCGTCGTAGTAACGCCCATCGCCGAGGTCGAGGTCGACGCCCCAGTGCGGGCACCGATTCTCGTAGGCAAAAAAGCCGTCGCGGTGGCGTAGCAAAAAGCCCCTGCGCTTCTGACCTGCAAGCTCGTAGGCAAAGGGGAGGCTCTGATCCGTTCCGAGACCGGCGGCATTCGCGACCGGAACGAGGCGCACCTCGGGAGTCATTGCGCGACCAGAACTCTAGCATGGGATTTTCCCTCCCGGTCCGCTGAGGTAGAACAAGCCCGTGCGCCCTTCCTCGCTTCACCGTTCTTTCCTCGTTTTGCTTGCGCTCCTTGCCGTAGCGTCCTTCGTACGCCCCGCGCGCGCCGACCAACTCGTCATCAAGCGCCCCGGCGCTCACACGCCGTACGCGTTCGAGGCGGAACCGCATCTGCTCGTCGGCCCGGTGGACCCGCCGGGGCCCGGACGCGGCAGCGGCTTCGGCGTCGGCTTTCGCGGTACCGTCGTTCTTGCGGACCGAGCGTTCATCTCGAAGCTGAACAACTCCGTGGGCATCGGGTTCGGGCTCGACTGGGTGTTCTTCGGCGACGCGCGGGACTGCGTGGACGAAGACCTCGGACCCGGGCAACGCATCGTGTGTGGAGATCGCATCGGCTATTTCTGGGCGCCGGTCGTGTTGCAGTGGAATTTCTTCTTGAGCAAGAACTGGTCCGTGTTCGCAGAACCGGGTCTGGCCCTGCGCATCACGTCCCCAGGCGATCTCGGCATCGACCCCTTCGTGATGTATCTGGGCGGCCGCTGGCACTTTTCGGACAACGTGACGCTCACGATGCGCATCGGCTACCCGACGTTCAGCGTCGGCGTGTCGTTCTTGATGTGACAGCGGGGCCGCGCCCGGGCACGGCCGAGCTTTTTCAGCTTCCCGCCGCGGTCGCGAAGAGCGCGGCTCCGACGAGGGCGAAGTAGAGCACGTACAGGACCAGCACCAGGCCGCTCAGCACGAAGCCGATGCTGCAAAGTATCTTGACGACCTGGAGTTTGCTCTCGGCGTCCGCGACGTCGCCGCGTTCGATCGACGTCTTCGCGTTCGACGCGAGCACGACGTTGATCACGCCGAACAACCCGCAGCCGCAAAAGATCGAGACCACCGACAAGGCAAACCACTTTTCGGCCCGGCGCCGCAGCTCGCCGAGCTCGGCTTCGCCGGGGCCGAAGCCGGGCGCTCCCGCGTGACCGCCGTATGGCGCGAGACCGCTCGGGGAATAGCCCGGCGCGAAGCCGCCGGGCGGCGGGTAGCCCGGCGGGTAACCTCCGGGCGGCTGCCCGGGCGGCGGATAGCCGCCGGGAGGGGGATAACCACCGGGAGGCGCGCCCGGCGGTGGGTAACCCCCGGGAGGATGACCGCCCGGGGGCCCTCCGCCTTGAGCGCTTCGCGTCCCTATGTCTCCGGAGAGCGGGTAAGAAGAGTGCATCGCGGCGGTTGCGGAGAGTAGCCCGCGCTTTTTCCAGCGGGAAGCTCAGTTTGTCCGCCGGTCAAGCAATGCGCACTGGTTCGCTGATGCGCGCGCCGAGCGCCCGGCCCACGAGCTCGATCGGCTGCGCGCCCGGGTGTCAATCGCGCGCCCCTCGATCACTCCGAGTCGTTCCAGAGCGCATCGCGAAGCCCGGAGGCACGCACGGCAGAATGCACCAGGCACGCCTTGACGGCGTCCGTGCTCGCGAAGATTTCCGCTCGCTGACGCGCGCGCGTGAGCGCCGTGTAGAACAGCTCGCGACTCGAAAGCGCCGAACCCGTCTCCGGCAGCACGATGGCCACCTGGTCGAATTCCGAGCCCTGGCTCTTGTGAACCGTCATGCAGAAGACCGTTTCGTGCGCCGGCAGCTCGGCGGGCGCGAGGCTTCTCGCCGAACCGTCGGGAGCGGCGAACACGACGCGCGGGCGCCCACCGCGCGCGGTATCGGCCACGACGACGCCAACGTCCCCGTTGAACAGGCCACGCTGATAGTCGTTCTCGGTCACGAGTATCGGGCGGCCCGCGTAAAAGGGGCTGGTGCGGTCGAGCAGCCCGGCCCGATGCAGTGCGCTTTCGACCGCCTGGTTCATGGCTTCGACGCCGGTCGGGCCGCGTCGATGAGCGCAGAGCACCCGAAAATGTTCGAGCGCTCGCAACCGCTCGAGCGGCTCCTCGGCGGCGAGGAAAGCGGCGTAGCAGCGCACCGCCAGCGTGCACACCGCGGAGACGACGCGCTCCGGATCGGTCTCCGTGACGAGCGCGACGTCGCTCTTCTCCTCTCGCAAGCGCGAGAGTGCTCCCTGGGCGTCGCCGTCCCGCACGGCGCGGGCAAGCCTGCCGATCCCGCCGCCGGCGTCGAAGCGGTAGCTTCGGTCGAGCTCGACGATGGCGTCCGAGAGCGCGCTCGGTCGCTCCCGGCGCGGCAGCCGTTCCGGCCAGGCGTCACCGACGATCCGGCCGAGCCTTTCCAGGAGCGCCGCAGAATAACCGAGCGGGCCGCCACAGAGATCGCCGAGCACTGCGCCCGCCTCGACGCTTGCGAGCTGGTGTCGATCGCCGAGCAAGACGACCCGGCACGACTCGGGCAGAGCTTCCAGCAAGCGCCGCATCAACGCGACGTCCACCATCGACGACTCGTCGACGACGACGAGGTCGAGCAAGAGCCGGTGCTCGGCGTCGTGGCGAAAACGGACGGTCGAACCGCCGACCGTGCCGAGAACGCGGTGAATCGTGGAAGCCGTTTCGGGAATCGCGGCGCGCACTTCTCGCGAAACGTCGAGCTCGGTCTTGGCCCGCTGCACCGTTTCGGCGAGCCTCGCCGCCGCCTTTCCGGTCGGAGCAAGCAGCGCGGCCCTGAGCCTGCGCCCAGAGGCGAACGCCTGCTCCACGAGCAGCGCCAGCAGCTTGATTACGGTGGAGGTTTTCCCGGTGCCGGGCCCGCCGGTCACGACGGTGAAACGGCCGAGCGCGGCGACGAGCGCTGCCAAGCGCTGCCGATCGACGCCCGCTCCGGGCGCGCCGAAGAGGCGAGCGAGGCCCTGCTCGAGGCGTGGCTCGTCGACGCCGGCCACGGGCGCCGCAAGTCTCTGCCGCACGAGCTCCGCCAGCCGAGTCTCGTGCTCGAAGTAACGGTAGAGGTAGAGCAGCCCCGGGGACCGCAGCACCAGAGGGGTCCGCGCACTGCCGTCACCGACCAGCGGGCTCTGCTCGAGCTCGCGCGTCCAGCGCGAAAAAGGCGGCCACTTCGCTTCCAGTGAACGGCCCTCGGCGTCCTCGGCGGGCGCGCCGGCGAACGCACGCAGATCGGCGCATACGTGGCCCAGTCGAGTTTGTCGACTGGCGAGCGCGGCACCGAGCAGCACCTCGGCACTGGCGCCTCCGACGAGATGCCCGAGGTTCCTCGCGGCATGAAGATCGAGGGCGCTCAGCGCACCTGCCGCGCGCAAGCGCTCGAGCGTTTCGAGCTCAGTCGACATGCGGCACCGCTCCTTCTACCGTGCTCGGAGCCGTGGCTGCGACTCCCGCGAAAGCCCGCGAAAGCTCCAGGATCGAAGCTCGAGGCGGTTGGTCGAAGAACACGCCTGCTCCCGTTTCGCGCTCCATGCCGCGCAGGAACAAATAGAACACGCCACCGAAGTGCCGTTCGAACTCGTAGTCCGCCTTGCGTGTTTGCAGAAAGCGATGCAGTGCGACGGCGTACAGATGGTACTGAAGAAAATAGTGGTGCTCCGCCATCGCCGCGGACAGACGTTCGGACACGTAGTCGTCCGGCGCGTCGCCGAGGTGGTTCGACTTGTAGTCGAGGAGATAGAAGCGCCCGCCGTGCTCGAAAACCAGATCGATGAAGCCGTGCAGAAAGCCGCGAAGCGGGCGGAAGCCGAGCCGCCCGACGCGCGCCGGGTAGTCCGCCGGCCACGGCGCCTTGATGCGCATTCGGAGCGCGCTCTCGAGCATCGAAGCCGACAGACGCTCCGCGCGACCCGGTAGAACCGGAAACGTGAACTCGAGCTCGTTGAGACGCCGGCCCGCTCCGATCTCCGCCAGCGTGAAGGCTCCGGACGGTCCTTCGAGCCGGGCGGCGAGCACGTCACGGACGGCATCCGCGACAGGCCTCGCAAAGAGCGCGGCGTCGAAGCCCCGCCGCCCGAGTGCCGTCCTCACCACCGCGTCGAGATCGCCGGCGTCCTCGAAGTCGAGCCGTTCGAAGAGCTCGTGCAAGAGGTTTCCCGTCCGTGCCCCGCGCGGCAGCGCGAAGAGCCGCACGCGTCGCGCTGGCGCTTGGGCCGCAGCCTGGCCACCGAGCACGGGCTCGTCTCGGTCGTGGCCCTCGCGCGCCGGAAGGCTGAGCGGGGCGGCACCCGAAGTCAGCGCCGTGAAGCTCGTGGTCCGCACGCTGAGCTCCGGCGCACGCGTCGCCACGCGCGCCGTGAGCGACGCGGCGGACACAGCGGCGATCGGACGGTATTCGACGCCCGGAGCAAGCTCCAGCGTCTCGACCTCGATCGCACCGCCGGCCGCTTCGGCGAGCTCACCAAGGTCGCTCAAGAGCTCCCGATCGCCGAGGCTGCGCAGGCGCTGATCGGCCGTTTGCCCGAGCGCCTCCGATCCGGGCGGGCCCTGATGCATCAGGTGCGCGAGCCCCGACGTATCCGCGTTCTTGAAAGCGCCCCACAGCACGCTCACGTGATGCTTGGCTCGCGTGAGCGCAACATAGGACAAACGCAGCTGCTCGGCGCGCGCCTCGCGCTCGGCATGAGCCAAAACTTCTTGCTTGTCGGCATGGCTCGCCGGCCGAAGGTCGAGCCGCAACCGCCGCGGGTCGTCGGGGTCGTGGAAGCGCGTCACGCGTTTCTCGGAATCGAACAGCAACAGGCCGTCCCAGAGGTAGGGGCAGAACACGACGTTGAACTCGAGGCCCTTGCTCTTGTGCATCGTGGTCAAGACGACCGCGTGCTCGTCGCTCTCGAGGCGCAGCTGCTGGCTGTCGGGAGCCATGCTTTCGCGCGCTTGCTGGTCGAAGCGAACCTGGGAAAAGTAGCTCATGAGCCCGGTCACGCCGAGGCGCTCTCCGAGCTCCGCCTCGTGCAATAGCTCGAAAAGGTGCCGGTAGTTGGTCATACGCCGCTCGCCGTCCGCGAGCCCGAGCAGGCGCGGCATCACGTCGTGATCGCGCACGAGAGCGCCGACGGCCTGGACGAAGCCGCGGTCTTCCCAGATCTCGTGCCAGCGCCGAAAGTTCTCCACCCACTTTTCCCACCCGGTCTCGTCGTCGATCAGGAGGGCGAGCTCGTTCGCGCTCAAGCCGAACAGGCTGGTGACGAGCGCCGTCTTCAGCGCCCGCGGGTTACCCGGCTCGGAAAGCGCCCGCATCACGAGGCCCAGCTCGAGAGCTTCTTCGGAATCGAGCACGCTCGCGTCGCCGTGGAGGACGCTCGGGATACCGAGCCTGCGGAGCTCGCCCTGAATCTCGAGCGCCTGTCGGTTGGTGCGCGTCAAGACGGCGAGGTCCCGGGGCAGCACCGGAGCGTCCCCCAGCGTGGCGCCGCGCGCGAGAAAGCGCGACACTTCCGCTGCGACCAGGCGGGGCAGGTTTTCGATGGCCCAGCGCTTCGAGATCAGGCGGTTCTTTTCGGCACTGCCGGCGCGCGGGAGAAACTGGATGCGAAACGGCGGCAGCGCGGCTTCCCCGAGCCGCAACCGATCGGTGGCTTCGGGGTGCGGAAGCACCTCATGGTACTCGATCCGGGTGAAGAGGAAAGGCTTACGCGCGCGCGTGAACAGCGTATTTTGGGCCTTCACGAGCCCCGGGTCGCTGCGATAGTTCGTGGTCAGCGTGTGCGTGGCTCCGCGCGCGTCGCGCGCCGCTTCGAGGTAGGTAAAAATATCGGCGCCGCGAAACGCGTAGATCGCCTGCTTCGGGTCGCCGATCAGGAAGAGCGAGACTTCGGGACGCGAGTACAGCGTCCGGAAGATCTGGTATTGAACCGGATCGGTGTCCTGGAACTCGTCGATCAGCGCGGCAGGAAAGCGCTCCGAGATGCGGCGCGACAATTCGACGCCGGCGGGCGTCATCAAGGCGCGGCGCAAGTTCTGCAAGAGGTCGTCATAGGAAACCACGCCGCGCTCGCGCTTGCGGTGGTCGAGCTCGTCGCGACAGAACCTCATCAAGCGACGCTGAAAGTCCGCCACCCAGCCGTCCAGGCTCGCGCACGCGGCGCGGTAGGCACGGCAAAAGAGCGAGCACTCCTTGAAAAATGGATGCTCCGGCGCCGGACCGCGCTGCGTACCCGCCGCGCCGACGCGCTCGCTCGAAAGCCGCTCGACTTCGTCGAACCACCCGCCGAGATCCGGTTCCTCACGGGCCACCAGCGCCGTGAGCCGCTCGAACCACTCGCGCACCTTCCCTTCGCGGTAGCTCTGGCGGTTCAGCCCCTTGGATTCGAAGAGCAGGCGCTTGGCCGCGTCTCCGTCGCGGTGGAGCGCCCCGCGCAGGCGAAAGCGGGCGCGCAGGTATTCTTCCAGAGCGGGCTCGATGGGTTCCGCCTCGGGCGCGGAGTCGATCTCGAGATCGGGAAAAGCCGTAGCGATCTGGCCGAGCGACATCAGCGCCGAGAGCGTGAGGCCTCGCTGTCTCAAGTACCTCACTTTGGCGGGCGTCGCGCCCGAAAGTTCCGCGACGTAGAAATCGTGCACGACCTCTCGAACCAGGGGCTGCTGGTCCGTCAAGAGCTCCACCTCGAAGCGTTCGCCGCTTTCGAACGCGTATTCGTCGAGCATGCGCTGGCAGAAGCCGTGAATCGTGAACACGGCAGCTTGGTCCACGAGGGCGAGCGCGGCGCGCAGACGCGCGTGGTCGCGCGCTCGGTCCCGGCTCGAGAGCAGGAGCTGCTCGAGCTCGAGATCTTTCCTCTCGCTGGCACCGGGCTCGACCGCACCCGCTTCGAACGCGCGCGCGGCGGACGTGAGACGCGCTCGCAGCCGTTGCCGCAGCTCGGCCGTAGCGGCCTTGGTAAACGTGACTACCAGGATTTGCTCGGGGACGAGGCCGCGCTCGAGCAAGAGTCTCAGGTAGAGGGTCGTTATCGTGTGCGTCTTGCCCGTGCCGGCGCTTGCTTCGATGAGCTGCGTACCGTCGAGCTTCACGCGAGCGGGAGCCTCGTTCATCTCGGGTCCGGTTTTTCCGAGTGGTGGAGCAGCGGCACGAAGACGCGCCGGGCCGTCTCGTCGAAGCTCGGCGGCCCTTCGCCGTCATTCGAGGCGAAAGGCCAGGAAGCGCGTTCGAACGGGTCGAGCTCGCCATACGCTGCTCGATAGTACG
>DASWGX010000317.1:0-5216 GCA_036393455.1 Polyangiaceae bacterium | reverse complement strand
CACACCGAGGAAGGCGCGCGCTTTCGCGACGACGAGCTGTCGCGTTTCTCGGCCACCGTCTGGTTCAACACTACCGGGTCGTTGCTGGCGGCCGAAGAACGAGAGGCGTTCGAACGGTTCGTTCGGGCCGGTGGCGGCTTCGTCGCCGTCCACGCCGCCAGCAGCTCCGGCTACGATTGGCCCTTCTACGCGGCGCTGCTCGGCGCGCTCTTCGTCGGGCATCCCCCGCCTCAGCCGGCGCTCGTTCGCGTGGAGGACGCGGCCCACCCTGCGACCGCGCACCTCGAGGCGTCATTTCCCTGGGTGGACGAGTGGTACAACTTTCGAGCGCTTCCGGCGCTCGTGCGCGTGCTCTTGAGCGTCGACGAGCGGAGCTACCAGGGCGGAATACTCGGCGCCTCGCATCCCGTCGCTTGGTGTCACGAAAAGAGCGGGGGGCGCGCCTTCTATACCGCGCTCGGCCACGAGCAGAGCGCGTACGCGGACACCCGGTTCCTGCGGCACCTCGCCGGGGCAATGGCGTGGGCTGCCCGCGTCGAGCTCGCTGCCACCAGCGCTCAGACGGAAGCGGCGACTACGAAAACCAAGTAAAACAACAACGCGGCGAGCCAACCGGCTGCGCGCCAGCGCATCCCGGAGACGAACGCCCAGTAGGGGGCCAGGGGTGGAACCAGGAGCGCGGCGCTGGCGCGCCACCGCGGTTTTCGGAGGGCGAGCGCCACTACCAGCGCCACGTGCAGTGTCACCCAGCCGGCAAAGGCGAGGTCGAGGCCGATGAAAAGCGCCCAGCTCACGGCCCTCCGCTAGCACGGGGTGGGCGTTCCCCATGGTAAAAAGCCCGATACGCGGTGCCGGAGCGGTGGGCGGAGGGGCATGGCGGACTCGGCGGCGGTGCACCCGCCGCGGCTTTTCGCGCATCGAGCAAGCTGAGCTAGACTCGGCGCGTGAGATTTTCGACCCTGTGCGGCGCGGCGCTCTTGGCCGCGCTCGGCGTATCGTTGCCGGTCGGGCTCGGCACCGCGTTCGCCGACGGCATCACGACTCGACCCGATATTCTTCCCGTGAGTGCGATCAAGCCCGGCATGAAAGGCTACGGGCTCACCGTTTTTCAGGGCGTCACGCCGGAGCGGTTCGAAGTCGAGGTGATCGACGTCCTCAGAAACTTCCGTCCCCGACAAGAGCTGATCCTGATCAAGACCAAGCACCCTCGGCTGGACATAGCGAAGGTCGTGTCCGGCATGAGCGGCAGCCCCATCTACATCGACGGCAAGATGATAGGCGCTTATGCCTACGGCTGGACGTTCGGCGTCGAGCCCGTCGCCGGCGTCACTCCGATTCGTTCGATGCTCGACGACCTCGTGCGCCCGCTGCCGGACAGCATCTACGGCTTTCCGCTGAAGGTCGTGCCGTCGCGCCGCAGCGAGGCGGGCGCGCCCCGGGCCGCTCTGAAGCAAGATCCGGGCGGGCGTTTTGCGTCGCTCTCCGCGGGCCACTACGACCTTGGCCGTCACGCCGAGGCCCTGCATGAAAAGCGTAACGGCTGGGCAGGGCCGTCGAGTGTGCTCAAGCCGGTCACGACTCCGCTCTTGATGGGCGGCTTGAGCGGCGCGTCCGTGGCTCTGGCGCGCGAATACTTGTCGCCGCTCGGTCTGGAGCCGCTCGAGGCTGGCGGCGGCGGCGACCAAGTCGAGCCGGACGCGCCGAAGCGCTTCGTCGACGGCGGCGCGATCGGCGTTCAGCTAGTGCGCGGCGACATGAGCGCGATGGGGCTCGGCACGGTGACGCGCGTCGAGGGAGACAGGCTGGTTGCGTTCGGTCACCCGATGATGCAAAGCGGCGTGACCGCGCTGCCGACGGCCATCGGGCGCGTGCTCTGGTTTTTGGCGAGCGACATGCGGTCTTTCAAAATAGGCATGCCCGTACGTCCGGTGGGCACCTTGGTCAACGATCGCAGCGCGTCCATCGTCGTGTCTCATTCAGTGAAGGCTCCGACGATTCCCGTCAGTCTTCACGTTCGCGGCTTGCCCGGAGCGCCCTACACGACTTGGAATTTCGAGGTGGCGCACGAAAAATTCATGACGCCGATGTTCGTGGCGCTGGCACTCGGAACGGCCATCGAGACGCTCGCTTCGGAGCGTCGAGACGTGACCTGGAACGCGGTAACGACGCTGAAAGTCGAGGGTCACAAGACCGTCAAGCTCAAGGACTTCGGCGTCGCCATCGGCGGGACGCCGGACGCGCAGGAGCTCTCGCGCTCGAACCTGGTCGGTGCCGTCGGGGCGCTCTTGAACAATCCGTGGAAGCCTGTGCTGGTCGAGAGCGCCAGCACCGAGGTCGAGGTCCGCTTCGCGCGCGAAATCCTCGCGCTGCGCGGAGTCGAGGTGCTCGAGCCCGAAATCGACGCCGGACAGCCGGCTCGGATCCGGCTCACGCTGGAGCCCTACGCCGGCCCGCGGCAGACGCGCGTGGTCAAGGTACCGATTCCGTCGCACTTGGCGGGCGAAGAGGTCAAAATAGACATCGCTCCGGGGTACCTGGTGGAGCGCGATCAACCCGATCCGGAGAATGTGCCGGAGCTCATCCGCTTCGTCGAGGACCCTGTCTATCCGCCGAAGTCCGTCGTTTTCAGCTTCAGCACGGGCCAGGGCGGCGTCGCTTTCCGCGGGCGCGTGGCCAAGAATCTGCCGCCGGGGGCGATGGACAGCATCGACACCACTTCGAGCTCGTTGAACCTTGACACCTTCCGGTCGGAGGACCGGCACGTCGTCATGCTGCCGGAGTTCATGACCGGACGTGAGAGCGTCTCGGTGACAGTCAGGCCCGTGCTGCGCTAAAAAAGCGGACAGTAGCTCGGAAATGAAAAGCTCAAGGACTCGGTCGAGGCGTCGTGCTTTGTGGGCGGCGGTGTTGTGCGTCGGAGCCACTGCGCTCGACGCAGGCGCGGTCGGAACTCGCTATTTCACGCTCGCCAGCGGCGAGGACTACAAGGGCGGCGACCTTTCCGGCGTCGCCATCGACTCTTCCGGAAAACTCCGCGCCGGCTTCACGCTGGGCTCGGTGGATCTCGAACAAACGTCCACGGTGTGGGCGGCGCTGTCGATGCCCGATGGCTCGGTGCTCGTCGGCACCGGCAACGAGGGCAAGCTGCTCGAAGTTCGCGGCGCAGCCGTCAAGGTGCTGGCGGAGACGAAGGCCCTCGTCGTCACCTCGCTCGCCCGCGCCTGGGGCGGCACCGTGGTGCTCGGCACGCTGCCGGACGGCAAAGTGTTCAAGTGGGAGCGCGACAAGCTGAGCGAGCTCGTCGCCTTGAAGGATACCGAGCACGTCTGGCAAGTGGCGTTCGATTCGAAGACGAACAGCCTCTACGCCGCCACCGGGCCTGAAGGGAAGCTCTTCCGCGTCACCGCGGACGGCCAGGCCCAGGTCTATTTCGACGCGAAGGAGCAGCATTTGATGAGCGTCGCCGTCGCAGCCGACGGCACCGTGTACACGGGCAGCAGCGACAAGGCGAAACTCTACAAGATCACGGGCCCCGGGCGCGCCACGGTCTTGCACGACTTCGGGCGCACCGAGGTCCGCGCCATCGCCGTGGACACCGCCGGCGGCGTCTATGCGATCGCGAACGAGATCAAGGGCGGTACCACGGCGCCCCAGCGAAAGGCCAGCACGTCGTCGGACGGCGGGAGCTCGAAGTCGAGCTCGAGCAAGGCCAAGGGTAAGGGCGTTCTCTATCACTTTTCTCCGAGCGGCGAGCCCGAGGAGCTCTACGACGAAAAGGAAGAGCACTTCATCAGCCTCGCGCTCGGGGACGACGGCCGTCCTTACGTGGGGACGGGAGTCGAGGGGCGCGTCTACACCGTCGACGACCGGCGCAACACGGTCCTCGTCGCGGACACCGAGGAGCGGCAGATCGGCGCGCTCCTTTTGATCGGGCCGCAGAAGTTCGTGTTCGGCAGCGATCCGCCCGTCGCGCATCCGGTGCGCGGCCAGGGAGGCCCCGACTCGTTGTGGACGAGCAAGGTGCTCGACGCCGGCATTCGCGCTCGCTTCGGAAAGCTCGATTGGGCGGCGGACGGGTCGCTCGAGTTTTCGACGCGCAGCGGCAACACGGGAGAGCCCGACGATACCTGGAGCGCGTGGAGCGCCCCGATGATCGATCCGAGCCCGGTGGGCAGTCCCGCCGCCCGCTACCTCCAGATTCGTGCGCGCTGGAATCGCGATCCGAAGGCGGTGCTCAACGAGCTTCGCGTCGCCTTCGTGACGGACAATCTGCGGGCTGTAGTCACGGAAGTGGAGAGCAGCGGCGGTCCGATGAAAACCACGAAGGGCTCGTCGCTCACCCAAGGCGTCGAGGCTTCGGGCGGGCCCATCACCGGCAAGGCCGATGCCAAGGTCGAGTTGAAGTGGAAGGTCGACAACCCGGACAAGGACGAGCTGCGCTATCGGCTCGAGTATCGCCTGATCGGCTCGAACACTTGGTACGACCTCTTGAAGCCGTCCGAGCAGCTCACGTCCGAAAGCTACTCCTGGGATACGTCCGACCTGCCCGAGGGGCGGTACCGAATCCGCGTCTCCGCGAGCGACGAGCTGTCGAATCCGCCGGACCGCGTGAAGCGTCACCAGCTCGAGAGCGGCATCGTCCTCGTGGATAACACGCCGCCGGTCATCGAGGCGCTGCGCGCCGCCGGGCGCCGCGTGCAGGGCACGGCGCTCGACGGCGTCGGGCCGATTCAGCGCATCGAAGTAGCGCTCGCCGGCAGCGACGAATGGCGACCCTTTTCTCCCGCCGACGGCATTTTCGACGAGCAGCGCGAAGAGTTCGACATCGACGTCACTCCGCTCGCGGCGCAAAACCAGTCGCTCATCGCGATCCGCGTGTACGACTCGGCCAACAACTACGTCGTGCGGAACCTGATCATCAAGTAGTCCCCAAGCGACGCGATCTTGACCGGATCTGGCGGGAGTTCGAGCGATATCTCGCTTTTGGTCAGGTATCAGGTATCAGGTATCAGGTATCAGCCAGGAAGATGCGAGTTGCGGGAGCACAAAGAGCTCGCGGAGCTTGAGGCCGGTGATGACAGCCCGGCGCCCGAAGGCTGCGGACGCAGCGGCGACAAGGAGCTCGCCCGATTCCTCAGCATCGCCGCTGGTTCCACGAGCGAGCTCGACTATCAGCTCCTTCTCGCTCGCGACCTCGGTCACTTGCCATCCGACGC
>DASWGX010000316.1:0-8592 GCA_036393455.1 Polyangiaceae bacterium | reverse complement strand
GATGTTGAGCGTCATGCCGACTGGCGAGACGTCCGGCGTGTACGTCAAGAAGGCATCGCTGAAGACCTGCTGCGCCGGCGCCGTGAAATACCCCGAGGCGAAATCGCCTTCGGCGAGGCTCCAGGCGCCGATGATGGCGGTCGCGCGCACGGTCTGATTGCCGTAGATGAAGTTGAGCTGTGCCCACGGCGTCGGCACGGTGTTCGTATGATCGAACCAGCCGTAGGAGCCGCCGGCAACCACCGGGTCGCTGTGGAAGGTGGTCTCGAACTGGCCCTCGGTGGCGTTCGGCCGCTCCCCGATGCTGATGCGCACCGGCTGCTGCAGGTAACCGGTGAAGTTGAAGCGGTAGCCGGCGCCGAACTTCGGCGCGCCGAACGCCGGCGTGAAAGCGCCGGGAAGCGACGGCGGCCGCTGCGGCGCGTGCGGAGACAGGCCGACCGACGGCGAGCGACGATAGCCCGGAATGTAGCCGGGCTTGTCCTTTTCGTCCTTCGGCGCTTCCTTCGGCTCTACCACGACGGGCTCCGGCGCGGCCTCGGTCTGGTCGATGAACTCGGCGCCGGCGCGTTCTTTGTTTTGGCCGTGCGCGGGGCTCGCCGCGCTGAGCCCCATGCACGCGATTGCCGCGCCGTATTTGAGAGAGACCCTCAGCATCGGAAGCTACCGCTCTTGCCGATAAAACCCGATGTCGTCGAACCAGATGTCCCACTGGCCGTGACTGTAGAAGGTGGATAGCGATCGAATGCCGCCCGCGCCGTAGCAGTGGCTTTCGGGGTTCGTGCTGCTCCGTAGGCACAGCGACGGAACTGAAAGGCCGTACCCGGATTGGCGAAATTCGCTGAATGGGATCCGATAATACTTCCAATCGGCACCGAGCAGCGCGTAGGCGCCGAACTTGTCACAGCCTAGCTCCTGGTTGTCCTCCGTGAAGCAATCTTCCCCCGGCAAGCGCTGGACACCCGGGGGTACGTTCGGGCAGCCCGGCAAACACCGCGATCTGCCGGTCTCGGAGTCTACGTACTGATCGTCCGTGTTCAGATCGCCGAGGTCGATGCGCAGCGTGTTGCGGCCGCTCGGGCCTTTGCGCGCCCAGAACGCGACGCCATCGAAGCTCGAGACGTCACGGTTGTTCAGATTGAGACCGAAGGTGCCGCCCCACACGGCGAAGGGTCCGCCCTGGACGTGCATCGCGAAGCGGCTGCCGCAGCGACCGTTCGGAATCGCGTCCGCCGGAATGGGGCGAGTGATCCAGATGGGCGTGGGCTGTGCCTCGATGCACGGCTCGAGGCAGACGTCCAGGTCATCGAGGAGCGCCGCCCGAGCTTCCTCCGCGCCCGTTGCCGGGAGCTCCGAAATCTGGTTGCGGAGCTCCTGGCACCCTTCGCACACGTCGTTGTTCGTGTACCAGGCGCCAATTGCCGCTCCGGTTTCGAAATCGTCTATCAGACCCTCGGGCGGGATCTCGTAGCCCTCCGACTGATCGCAGAGCACAGGCTTGCTGCCCGGGTCGGGCAAGAAAGTCGTTTCCGGTTTCTGCGTGCTGCGTCCCTCGTCCGTGCCGCCACAGCCCGTCAGAAGACAGCCGGCAAGAAGGCAGCACCACGTTGCCAGCGGCCGCGACGTTGCCGCCGGCGGAGCCACGAGCTCGACGCGACCCTGGGCGTTCATTTCGAGTCCGCTTCGCACCCGACGAACTCGATGTTGTCCACCCAGTACTCGAACTCCTTGTCCGGCGACCCGAAGAGAAACTGGATGGCGAAAAGCTGATCTTCGTTGATACGCGGGGCTCGGTCGCCCCAGCCCGGCGACTGACCCATCTTGTCGAACGGGATCGTATAGCGCTCCCATCGGTCGGACAGGTCGAGGTCCACGCCGAAGTCGTTGTAGCAGTCGGAGCAGCGGTCACCTTCGGGCGCGGTGTTGACGTCCGGCACCTTGAGCCTGATGCGCGCGGGGCCCTTGGCCCAAAACCTGACGCCCTTCGCGGGGCGCGCGTCGTACGGAACTTTGGAGCTCGTGAGGCCGAACCCCAGGACGACGTAGATGCTCTGTCCGGTCGCGGCTGTCTTGCCGGTGGCCCGCGCCGCGTGCTTGCTGCCTTCCGGGCCTCCCTCGGCCATCTTGAAGTCGCCCTTGGGCTGGATTTCCGAACCGACTTCGTCGACGGAGGTGAACCAGTAGCCGTCGCGTTCATCGACCTTGATGATCTGGCTGTCGCCGTCCTCGCCGTCGTCGATCATTCCGTTCGGGCAAGGGCCGAGCGAGCTTTCCTTGGCCTCTGCCGTCTTGCCGTAGTCCCAGGTCGGGCTCGTGATGCAGCCGGAGGCGCCGAGACACAGCAGCACGGCAATCAGCCTCGCCGCGCCTGAAGTTTTCCGTTGTCGCGCTAATGAAGGGGACACCGCAATCGCCCTGACCTAACTTTCGCTGGTTGCCCTTGGTGGCCGAGCGGCGCTCGCTCGAGAACGGTGCCGTCCTGGAAAAAAAGGGTCGAGAAAGGTACCGGTCAAAGAGGCCGGATCGGGGTAAAACCGGCAGGTAAAACGTTTTAATTACGAGTCGAAAAACCTTGGCGCTTTTAGCCGGGCCTCTGCCGGCCTGTCAAGCGGTTCCCCTCGCGCCTTCGTCGCCGTCCTTGCTATAGGAGGCCACCGTGCACCCGCCACACCGCCACCTTCGGGTCATGCCCGCGCGGCCGGGAACGCATCCCGCGACGGCGCGCCGCGCGCCGCGCGCGTTCCGCGCTCTCTCTCTGTCGTGCCTTCTCTTCTTGCTCGCGGGCTGCGGCATGGGTCTGAAACAGAACGGCCCCGGCGCGCAGAGCAGCGCTCCGGTCCAATACATGGACGCCAAGGGCTACCAGCTGATCGACGTGGAAGAGACGGATCGGCCGAGCGCCTACTTCGAGCTCGAGGGCAAGCCCTTCTGCTTCTCGGGTACGAACAACTATTACTTGATCTTCAAGAGCAAGAAGATGGTCGACGACGTGTTCCGTCAGATGAACGCGCTCGATCTCAAAGTGATGCGCTTCTGGGGCTACCTCGACATCGGGAGCCTGGACGGCTCGGTGCGGCACGTCGACGGTGACGGACACAAGGAAAACGTCTACTTCCAGTACTGGGACAAGGAGACCGGTGCGCCCGCGTATCACGAGGGGCCCAACGGGCTCGAGCGTCTCGACTACGTGCTGCACGCGGCGCGCAAGCACGGCGTGAAGGTCATCCTGGTCTTGACCAACAACTGGAAGGAATTCGGAGGCATCGACCAGTACGTCGTCTGGTACGGTCTCGAGCACCACCACCAGTTTTACACCGACGAGCGCGTCAAGAAGGCCTACAAGGCCTGGGTTTCCCACCTGGTCAACCGCGTGAACAGCATCGACGGAACGCCGTATCGAGACGACCCGGCGATCTTCGCCTGGGAGCTCGCGAACGAGCCACGCTGCAAGAACTTCAGCGAGTTCGACGCCGTCGAGGGCTGGGACACGTCCACCATCACCAAGTGGGCCGGGGAGATGAGCTCCTACGTCAAGTCGCTCGCCCCGAATCACATGGTGGCGGTGGGCGACGAGGGTTTCCTGGACAACCGCGTGCGCGACCACGGCTTTTATCGAGGCGAGGACGGCGTCGACCACGAAGCACTGACGGCGCTCGAGCACGTCGACTTCGGAACCTTCCATCTGTACCCCGACAATTGGGGTACAGGGCTGCGCTTCAGCACGAATTGGATCAAGGATCACATCGACGTGGCGCAGAAGCTCGGCAAACCGACGGTGTTGGAAGAGTACGGCGTGCGGGTGAAGCGCAACGCGGACTTCGAAATCACGTGGGGCTGGGATCGCCGCGAGACCGCCTATCGGAACTGGAACAACTTGATGCTCAAGGGAGGTGGCAACGCGTCGATGTTCTGGATCTTGGTGGGCGTTCAAGACGACGACACTTTCTACCCCGACTACGACGCCTATTCCGTATACGATTCGGGCAAGACCGCGAAGCTCCTGCACGGTTTCGCCAAGGCATTCCAAACCAACGCCCGCGCGTGCGAGCTCGCGGCCGGCGCGCCGCCCGGGGAACCGAGCCCGTTCGTTCGTGCGCGTCCGCCGCCGGGTGCGCCGAGCGCGCGTCTCGAGCTTTCCGGCGCCGGGCGTCTGGCTTTTCGAGAATGAGCTTCAGCGCGTCGGCGGCGCCGTCGAGCCGCGTACGATGAGCTCGACCGGCACGGTCTCGGGGGCCGGAGGCAAAGGCCGTTCCTCCACCAGCGCGATGAGGTTCTCGATTGCCCGCGCGCCCAGGTTCTCCTTGCCGACGCTGACGGTGGTGAGCGGCGGATCGGTGTAGCTGCTCATCGAGATGCCGTCGAAGCCGACGACGCTGAGATGCTTCGGAACGTCGAGCCCGCACTCGTGAGCCGCCCTGAGCACACCCGCGGCGAGCTCGTCGTTGACGCAGAACAAGGCCGTGAGCGGCGTGCCGCGCTTGAGGACGCCGAGCACCCGCTGGTATCCGGCCTCGAAGGCGAGCGCCCGGCATTCGAGCACGTTGCTCCGCTCGGAAAAGCGAATCTTGTGGTCGGCGAGCGCGGCGCGAAAGCCTTCGACGCGGCCGGACACACTCGGTCGATCCGTCGCGGCTTGGAGCACTCCGATGCGGGTGTGCCCCAATTCCGCCAAGTGCTCGGCGGCAAGCCGGCCGCCACGCTGGTTGTCGATGTCGAGCGCCGGAAGTTTGGGCACGCGGGGAAAGTGGTCGATCGCGAGCACGGGGATGCCGCGCGCGCGGATGTCCTCGATCAGGTGCGGGTCGACCTCGCTGATGAAGATCGCCCCGGCGGCGTTGTCTTCTCGAATGATCTTGGGCAGGTCTTCGTAGCCCCGGTAAGGGCCGGGCAGATACGAGAACAACAGGTTGTACTCGCGACGAATGGCTTCGTGGATCGCCCCTTGAATGACGAAGGAATAGAACTGATTGCTGATGAGGCGCTCGTTTCGGTAAAGCACGATCGCGATGTTGTGCGTCTTCTTGCGCGCCAATCCCGCCGCCGTCGCGCTCGGGTGGTAGTTCAAACGCTTCGCTTCGCGGAGTACCCGCTGGCGGACCTTTTCGCTGATGGCCTGCCCCGGCCGCGTATTGAGCACGAAAGACACGGTCGCGATGCTCACGTCCGCGGCTTTGGCCACGTCTCGAATCGTTACCTTCCTAGTCATCCGCCGGCATCCGCGGGCGGAGCCTAGCGCAAGGGAGCGCTCGTCATTCGATTTTTCGCTTCGGAAAAGGGGCCGCGCGAGCGCGCGTTCGGCAGTCGTCGTCAGTCCACGAGCGGTGCGAGCAGCTCCGCGCTCTTCGGGTGGAGCTGCCGCGTCTCGGGAAACACGAACGCGTCGCCCGCGACGTCCTCGACGAGGTAGCCGCCGCCCGGCAGCGGCCGTGGCCAGGCGTCGAGCGCTGTCTGAAAGCTGCGCTCCCCTTGGCGCGTCACGACGCGCCAAGCTCGAAGCTCGACTTCGTCTTCGATGGCGAGGATGCTTTCTACCTCGAAGACGAACCCCGCGACGCCGAGCGCGCGAAACAGGCAGCGCCGCGACGCCGGGTCGAGGCTTGCCGGATCCTCGATCAACGCGACTTCCCGGCCCTCGTCGTCGTAGAGGGCGACGAAGTGCTGCGGATCGGACCAGGGAAAACACCGCACCGCGCGCACGCGCGTGCGCGCGCGGCCGTCCTGCCAATGCAGGGCGCCGCCGGTACCGAGCACGAGCCTGGCGCGGCGCCGGCGCACTCCCGAGTCTTGCGTGTCGAGATTCCGTTCCGCGTTCGTTCCTCCCTGGTCGATTGAAGTGGTCATGGCGTTTTCACCTCGGTGTTTCTCGGATGCGTCGTTCAGCGCGTGGAAGTGTGGAGCTGGATCTGGAGCTCATAGAGCCTGCGGTACGTGCTCGCGCTGTCCGCGACGAGCTCCTCGTGAGTGCCGGCCTCCAGCAGACGACCTTTTTCGATCACGAACAGACGCGAGGCTCGGTGCAGGGTGGAGAGACGGTGGGCGATGGCGAATACGGTTCTTCCCTTCACCAGCCGGTCCATTGCCTCCTGGATCTTGCGTTCGGTCTCCGTGTCGACGGCGCTCGTCGCCTCGTCGAGGATCAGTATGCGCGGGTCCGCGAGCACGGCCCGCGCGATCGAGAGCCGCTGGCGCTCTCCGCCGGACAGCGTGTGGCCGCGCTCTCCGACGACGGTGTCGTAGCCGTGCGGCAGGCGGCAGATGAAGTCGTGCGCGTTGGCTACTTTCGCCGCCCGCACCACGTCGGCGTGGCGCGCGTCGGGAGCGCCGTAGCGAACGTTCTCCAACACCGACCCGTGAAACAGGAACGGATCCTGGAGCACCATGCCGATCTGGCGCCGCAAGTGTCCGGACGAAAGCTTTCGCACGTCGACGCCGTCGATGAGCACGCGGCCGGAATTGACGTCGTAGAAACGGGCCAAGAGGTTCACGATCGTCGTCTTGCCGCCGCCGGAGGGTCCGACCAAACCGATCATCTCGCCCGGCGAGACGTCGAACGACATGTTCGAGAGCGCCGGACGGACGCTGTCGTACGAGAACGAAACCCTTTCGAACGTCACGCGTCCGTGAACCGCGATGCGCGCGGCATCGGGCGCGTCCGCCACGTCCGGAGCCGTGTCGAGCACCTGGAAAACGCGATGCGCGGACGTGGTCGCGCGGTTCATCACTCGCGCGACCTGCCCGAGAATTTCGATCGGCGCCATGAACATCGTCGTGTAGAGCAAGAAGGAGACGAAGGTGCCGAGCGACAGGGGAGCCGTGAGGCCGCTACCGTGCTCGAACAACCTCGGCAGCGCGAGCCCCCACACGGCGACGATCGCGACCTCGACACAGAACGTGAGCGCCGGCCAGAACGACGTCCAGACATGATGGATTCGGTTGAATTCTTCGGTTGCGGCGCGGTTGCACGCGTCGAAGCGCGCGCTCTCGCGCGTGTGCTGATCGAACGCGCGCACGACTTTCATTCCCGGAATCGTGTCGCCGAGGACGTCGGTGACGCGCGACCATTTGCGGAACGCGCGCAAGAACAGCTGCTCCATGCGGTGGCTGTGGAGATAGATGCCCCAGCAGACGATCGGCAGCGGAACGGTCATCATCAAGCCCAGCGCCGGGTCGAGGGAAATCAGCACCACGCTGAGCCCGACCAGCATCACGACGGCGAGCGACACGTCCACGACGCCTAGAGCCAAAAACTCCCACAGGCGGTCGGTGTCGGAGCTCACGCGCGTGATCAAGCTGCCGGTCTTCTTGCGCGAGAAGAAGGCCATGCTCAGCCGCTGCAGGTGGTCGTAGAGCTCGCTCCGGAGATCGCGTGCGACGTTTTCGCCGATCAGCGCCATCGACCGCAACCTGAGGAACGCCGCGGCGCGGCGCAGCGCGTAGACCGCCGCCAAGGCCGCGACCACGAGCCAGGCGACGAGCGGCACGTGCTCGAGCCTCACGCCGCTGGCTTGCGCGGGCCGGATGACGCGATCGATCAGAAACCCCGTCAGGAGCGGAGGGACGAGAGCCAGCACGGTGATGACAGCCGCCGCGCTCAGCCCGACCGCGACTTGCCGGCCGTACGGGCGCAGGTAGGTGAGCAAGCGCAAGAGTACGCTGCCGGAGCGCGACGCGATCAAAGCCTGCGCGTCGCGGATCGGCTGCGCGACGTAGCTGGCGTAGTCGGCGTCCGCGTTGTCGTTCTGGGCACTCGGCTTCACGGTCGAAGCTTGCCCCGCGTCCGCGGCGCGCTGCTTCAGGCGCTCCGCGACGTTCTCCACGGCCAATCGCTGACGCTGCGTGAAGTGGAGCGCGAACGGCTCGTCACCGGGAACCTGGACCCGTAGCGTATTGCAGGAGAGCCCGGACTCGACCTCGACGTTCTCGACTCGTGCCCGCTCCAGCGTGCGCGCAGGGCCGCCGGGCGGAAAGTACACGAGATCGACCGGCGTGAGCGCGAGCCAACCTTCGGCAAGGCGGAGGTCACGGTCGAGATCGATGAGCGCGTAGGCCTCGACGGCTTGCGGCCCACGCTGCTCGAGCGCTTGCCGAACAGCCAGGGGAAGTCGATCAGGCTGCGCCGCGTAGCGACGCACGACCTCGCGATCCTTTTGTTTGGCTTCTGTACTCACGTCCGCAATCGCTTTCTTCGATCTCCGAGCCGAGCACCCGGAAACCGAAGTTTTGCGACTTCAGACTTTCACGAGTGCTGGCGGGTAGTTCACGCGGCCCCGCCCGCCGACCGAGAAGGCACCGCCCGCGAGTGCACCGGCGGCCCGCGGGAAGGCGGTGCCTTCGTGGCGGATGAGCTGCCAGTAAAGCGGACGCGGCGCGTTTCGGTACGAACTCATGGGATCAGTGGACCAAACTCTGAAAAGACTTTGCCTAACCGTTTCTGATTCGAAAGGAGACACCTCACCGAGAGGCGCCCCAGCGAAGTCGGGCTTTTAGACCAAACTGCGCGGCTGGTCAAGCTCGAGCCGTCGGCGGCACACAAGTGTCGGCAGTCCAGTGACGGCGTGCTCAGCGTCGCGACTCAAGGCTCGTCGGGGCCGC
>DASWGX010000315.1:0-7787 GCA_036393455.1 Polyangiaceae bacterium | reverse complement strand
CCGCGCGACGTAGGGCATAGCCGGTCGCCGGCAAGTCGAAACGCAAGAAATCGCGCTCGAAGCGCGCCGCGGCCGGGATACGCGCGCTGCCGACGGCGAGGATCGAGACGCCAGAGAAATCGTTCAGGGCGCGCGTGAGGGCGCGGAGGTCGTTCGTGACCGGTTCCTGCTCCCACAGGACGTCGGCGTCACGCCACAACAGGGTGGCGCCGGAGAGCGTGGCTTCACGCACCGCGAGCTCGGCGATCTCCGGCCAGTGTCCGGACTTCGAAGCGGCGGCGCGGACGTCCACGCAGAACAGCGGCTGGCCGCGTTCGTTGGCGATCAGCCGAGCCGCGACCGAGCGGCCGCTGCCGGCGGCGCCGCGCAGAACCACGACAGGAAAGGGGCGCTTCGAATCCGGCGACGCGAGACGCCGGGCAAGAGCGCGCAGCCGTTCGCGGAGCTCGCCTTCGAGGTACAGGTTGGACCAGGCGACGGACGCGCGTGATTCTCGGACGCAGTCGAGGAGCCGCGCGTCGATGTCGTCGCTCCCCAAGAGGAAATCCGCGACGCGATCGTCGACGCGCACGGAGCGCGCCGGCAGGGGTACGCCGGCGTTTCGCGCGTCGGCGCCGAGCACGACGAGCTGGTGGCGACAAAGGCGCGACGAGGCGTGGAACATGCTGCGCGCCACGCGCGGTCCGCCGGTGAGCGGCTCCAGCGTCTGCCGCAAGAGCTCGACGTTCGGGTTCTGGCGCGAAGCGTCGTCCTGCAGGTAGCCGTAGAGGCGCCGGTAGCGAGGGTCGAGCTCGGGCAAGAGGCACAGAAGGACGCAGGCGATCTCGTGCGGCTCGAGCTCGAAGCGCGCCCTGAGGCGCGTCAAGCGCAGCTCGACGCCCGGAGGCGTTACGCGTTCGCGCGCTCGCAGATCGCGCTCCAGCGCCGCGGCCTGGTCCCAGTGCGCGGCGCGCCGTGCCTCGAGCGTGGGGGGAATGCGCGCGTCCGGCGCCCAAGGCACGGCCAGCATGCTGTCGATCTCCTCGTCGGTAACGTGCACCATGCCCCAGAATTGGGCCGGCTTGTGCTCGGCGACGGCGCTTTTCCAGCGTACGGTTTGGGCCCGCACGAGCTGCTCCACCCAAGCGAGCGCGTGCCAGAGCTGCTCGTCGCTGTCGCGGTACGGAACCGGAGACGGTTCCAGAGTGAGCAGCGCTGGCTCGGTCACGTCGCGCCTCGGATGCGATAGCGGAGCGAGCGTCCGCCGAGCCACGCGACGCTCTGGAGCTCTGCCGTGTATCCCGCGAGCTCGAGCACGACGTCGAGCGGCTTCGGCTCGAGCTCGACGTCGATCGCCGTCGCCGAGAAGCGCACCGAGCCTTCGCGATCGAGCATTTGACGCAAGAGGTACGGCACGCTCGAGCTCTGAAACTTCGGCAGCCAGCGCGCCCACGCGCGGAGCACCTGGATGGCGCAAAGGTCGAGCGTGAGATCCGCCGCGGGACGGCTCAGGCGTGGGGCGTCGAGCGCCCGCAGGGCAGCGTCGAGCTTCCGGCGGTTTTCGTGGTGAAGCTCCGCGACGCCGCCGCTCGGTCCATCGGTGGAGGCGCCCGCAACTTCGGGGACTAGGACGCACGCCGGGTGCGGGCTCGCTCCCAAGACCTGATCTGCCGTGACGCTGTCGGGTGGCCTGCCGTAAACTGCGCGCCACGCCGCGAGCAGCTCGTCGAAGCTCGCTTCGGACAGCGGCGGCTCGAGCCAGAGCGGCCAGCAGTCGGATTGGCCGTCGCCGGCGATCCAGAATCTCCGGCCGGCGTGCTCGACATGATGCAGGCAGAGGCGCTCGCCGCGTAACAGGCGCTGGCGCGCCATGCTTCGCCACATCGCCCGGAGCATGCCCTGGAGCTCGGCAGCAGCAGGGGCTTGCCACTGGGCCTCCCACACGGAAAAGTCGCGCGTCGCGGGCGGCGCGGCGAGCTCGCACAGCGCGCCGTCGAGCAACCCCTGCTCGAGCGCCTGACCGTTCGCGAGCTTGGCGAGCAAGAGCAGCCACACACTCCGCGCGTCCGGCTCCCGCGTGAGGTCGGTCACTTCCTTCAGTCGAGGCAAGCGCAAATCCGAAAGCACCCGCAGCACGAGGAGAACCCCCGCGCACCGGCATGCCACGGGCTCGGCGCCCCCTCGCGCGTGGCCGGCGGCAAGGACGTGCACGAGCGAGAGCGCCTCGTCGCCGAGCGAACGGGCGATTTCGAGCCGCGCGCGCAGCGCTCGGTCGCGC
Source organism: Polyangiaceae bacterium (assembly GCA_036393455.1). Classification (GTDB taxonomy): domain Bacteria; phylum Myxococcota_A; class Polyangia; order Polyangiales; family Polyangiaceae; genus DASWGX01. Next base: position 5,530 of record DASWGX010000315.1, on the reverse strand, counting down.
TCCCGCATTTCGCGGCTCGCTCCGGGCCCGCGGACTGCTGCGCCCGCGGGAGAGCCGTTTGTGACCTTGAGCGACGCCGCGAGCTCGACGAGATGGTCGATCACGCGCGCGGCGAGCGACTCCCGTTCCCATTGTGGCTCGCTCTCTACGAGCAACGCGAACAGCACGACCTTGAGCTCGGCGGCGCCTCGCTCCAGCGCGGCGCGGAGCTCGTTCGCATGACGCTCTACCACCGCGGACAGTGCGAGCGAGAGCGCGCGCTGCCGCGGCGTGGGACAAGATGCCCGGCGCCGGATCAGAGCCGCGGTGCCGGCCCGGCGCTGGATCGCGCCTTTTACCGGCGCGCAATCGAGCCAGTCGAAACGGGAGAGCACCCTCGCCAATTGAGCTCGGAAGTCCGCGGAGAGCGGCCCCGGCGGAAGCTCGGCGTGCCCCCGCTCGAACCAATGCTCGACGACGTCGGCGACGTACGCGCCCAGCGTCCGGGGATCGCTCCAGTCGGCGATCCGGCGCGGCGTGAACCCGGCCATCGCGGCCGCGCGGTCGAGCAGCGCGGGACGCTCCAGACCCAGCGCGACGACGAGCTCACGGGCGGCCTCGACCAGCGCTCGCTCCTGCTGCTCGGCGTCGTGCGCTTGCCCGGCATGGACGGCGCGGCGCCGTTCGACGGCGCGCGCGCTCTCAGTCGTTGCGAGCGCGGCGGCGTCCGACGTTTCGCCGCGTGGCGCGCGCGGCTCGCGCTCGTCGCCGGCCAGGGCGCTCGTCGCAGGGGCGAGCTTCAGCGCGGCAGGCAGCGAGTCGACTGCCCGCTCCGGCACAACGCGCGTGCCGCCCGTCGCCACGCGCTCTCCGGAGGTGTCGGCGGCGAGGTTTGCCCCGCTCCGCACCGATAGCGTCGGCCCCGGCCGCGTATCCATGCCGCCGGCGGCGTGGCGCGGCGGCGCGGAAGCATCGCTCGAGTCCGAGGGCAAGGCTTCGACCACGTCCGCTCCCTGAAAGCCCGATCGCCACAATTCGACGCCGCGCTCGGCGCCGAGCCACGCGAGCACTCGAGCGAGGAGGCCGCGGGCGCGAAGCTCGAGCAGGATGGCCGCGAGGTGAGCTCGATTGTCGAGCAGCACGCGGAGCAGGGCTTCGCCGGCGTCCCTCCGCTCGAGATAGCGGAAGGCGCCGAAGTACCAGCGGCTCCACGCCGTGCCCGCGAGGAGCTCCTCGATGAAGCGCGCGACGTACGCGGCCTGGCTCGGAAAGCTGAGCAGATTCTCGGCGCCATCCCCTCCACGCTGAATGGTCCCCGTCACGGCCCGGACGAGCTTTCGGCTCCAGCTCTCCGAGAGCGCGACGTCGTTCGGAAGCTCTTCCAGCGAGAGCGCGCTCTTGACCTCGAGCCGGCGAATCACGTGGACGCGCTGGTCGTCCCCCAGCGCCTGCTCCAGGGCCTCGGCGTAGGCGCGTTCCAGTCCGTTTCGTGCAATGCGCTCGAGCCGGCTGCCGATCGCGGCGGCGCGGGCGGGCCCGCCGAGCAGCCGAAAACGGCAGTGCAGATGTCCGATTCGCCCGTCCACGGCTCAGGTGTCGTCCTCGAACTGGACTATGAGAGAAGGCTTGAGCAAGTCCGTATCGTCCGCAAGCTCCACGAACTTGGCGCGTACCTCGGCGTTGGCAGGGGCATCCGTATCCAAGAACTCGATCACGGCCTGGACTCCCGTGAAGGCGTTGCCGCTGCCTCGCCGCAGGAGCACGAGGCCGGCAACATGGCCAAGCGTTGCGCTCGCTGCCAGAACCGGATCGAGCACCGCCGTCAGCGTCGTCTGGTTTGAAGCGAGGTGTTCGCCGATCGCGCTCGGGCCCTCGGCGTGTCCGAAGAGCTGTGCTACGTGGCGCTCGCGAGCGGTGTCGTCCTCCTCGCCGAGGAGCGCCTCCAAGAACGCCTCGGTGCGATCGGCATTGCTCGAAAGCTCTTCGACGAACGGTGTCAGGCGGTCCTTCGCGTTGTCGTCGAGCGCCGCCAGCACCGCCTGGATTCCGCTGGGGTTGCCCTGGTGATCGAGCACGAGCTCGGCGACGTGGCCGGCCCGGTCCGCCAGAACCACGCCGAGCACGGCCGTCCGCTGCGCCTGGCTCGCAACCAGCCGCGCGGCGACCGAGGCCGGCCCTCCCGAGTCGCCGAAAATGAGCTCCACGAGTCGATTGCGTGAAGTATCCGACTGAACGACCAACTGTGCCGCGGTATCGAAGTCTGCTTTCTCCGCGCCCGTGCCCTCGGCCATGGCGGCGAGACGGCTGCCCGTGGCCTCCGGACCGTGCTTGCCGTCGAGCAGGGCCCTCGCGATCGCGTTGGTTGCGGCGTCCGCGTCGCTGGCGAGAGGGGCGCTCAGCGCCGTGGCGATGGCGCCCGGGTTGTCCAGCAAAAACTCGCCGATCTGATTCGGCCCGCTGGCGCCCCCGAAGAGCTTCTCGGCAATCTTGTTCTGAGCGTCCTGATTGGCCAAGAGCTTTTCGATCATGCTGTCGAGGGCGGCAGCGTTGGCGAACAGCGCCTTGGCGAGCGCCACCCTGAGCGACTCCTTTTCCACGAGCTTCGCCGCGAAGTCGTCGTGCACGGTCGGCTCCATCGCCGAAAGTTGATCGACGATCGCCTGGCGCCCTTCCGGCGTGTCGAGCCGCAGGCCCTCGCCGGACGGGCTCTTGTAGAAGCGCTGGAGCTGGAGGTTGGCGCCGCCGACGCCGCTCGAGAAGGTCGACAGTAGAAAGTCGCGCGCCTGCGGGGTGAGGCGCGCGGCGGATGCGAGCAGATCCTTCTGCACGCTGCCCTTGACCAGGAGATCGCCGTGCACCGTGACCCTGCCGTTGGGAGGGCCGTTGCTCACCGTCAAGAAGGGACGGAACGCTTCGTCGTCGGGCGACCACGCCCCCACGTGGAACGCCGCGGGCGTGCCGGGCATCTCGATGCGCAGCTGGTCCAGTTGCTCGTCGTTTTCGCCGGACGAGCTCACGGCTCGGTAGCGGTAGATGCGCCATGCGCCAAGGCCGTTTCCGCTCGGGGACGGAGCGCTCTGGTGCGTCGGGAGCTCGTTCGGGTTTTGCGCCGCTCCGAAGGCGATCGCGCCGCTCTCGATGCTGAGATCGCCGAGCAAGCGCGTGCGGCCGCGGAGCTCGACGTCCCCGTCGCCGTCGATCCTGAGGTGCTCGGTCAGCACGTCTTGCCCGCCGTCCGTGCGGCGCAGCGCGACGCTGAAGCGCGACGCGCGCTGCGTGATCCCGCCCGCGTGCGCGCCGCCGAGCGCCGCGATCTCCTCCGCGCTCACGGCTCGTGGCTCCACCGCGACCACGGCGTCCGGCAACGGCTCCTCCCCGTCGGCGGCGGGCGCCCGTGGCGGCGATATCACGGCGTCGGCCACCACGCCGACGACGGGGCGACGCGCCATGTCGACGCTCAACACGGGCTGGCTCGGATCGCTGCGATCGCGCTGGACGCGTCCCAGATACACCGGCCACAGATCAGCCGGGTCGTCGGATGGGTGAGCCTGCGGCGCCGACACGCGTCCCGCCTGTGCAACCGGACCGGGCCGGCGCGGATCGGGGAAGCTCAAGTCGGGCGGCTCGAGCCGGATCTGAGGCAGCTCCTGCAGCCGACCAAAGGCGGCGAGGGCCTCGGGGTCGCAGCGCCGGCGCGGCGCCGGCGCGTCGTTGGAACCGCGCAGGCTGTAGAGCAGCCACACCTCGAGCAGGTCGCTGTTCTTGGCGTCGAACGCGCTCTCGGTGGGGATGCGGAAGCGTTCGGGCAGGATCAGCTCGCGGCCGTAGCCGTCGACGGCCATGCCCGGCTGCACGAAGACCTGCTGCTCTTCGAGCACCAGATCCAGGCCGTGCACGACGCCCCAGATGTGGTGTCCCACGTTGTGACGCCGCCGCATCGCGACGTGGTACGCCTGCTCCGCAGAAAAATCGGAGCTTCGCAGGAACTGCTGCGAATAGTACCGGACGCGATCGATCGAAGTGTTTTCCACGTTGCTGCCTCCTTGCCCGGACTCTGCGTGCGCCCTCGGGTCACTCCACGATGAGAAGCTTGGTTACGGTCTGCTCCAAGAGCGCCTGAGCGCCGCCGAGCGTCTTGATCTTCACGAGCAGGTTGTAAACGCCGACGCTCGGCCGGCCGAAGCTGCCCTCGAGCGTCCGCGACTCGCCGCCCGGCACCGGCAGCGGCAACGCGGCGCCGGCAATCCGCGAAACGTGGATGATCTCGTTCGAGTGGTTGCGCACCTCGAGCTCGATGCTGCGGATCACCACCGGGCGGTCCTGATCGTTCGAGACGCTGACGTCGACGTCGATGACGTCCCCGCTTTCCGCGGTTTCGACGCGAGCGCTCGGGCGGTAGTACGCGTCCACCTCGCCGCCGCCCGCCGTGAGCCCCTTGGTCCAGCGCGACAACAGCTCGTCGCGGAAGCGCGGGTTGTCCATGTCCGCGGGGATCGGCCCTTCCGTCAGCTGGCCGTTCACGTGAAGGTCGCCGACGATGACGCTCAGGCCGTCCGCGCGTACGGTCAGCACGGGCTCAGCGGCGTTCGTACCCCACGTGCCGACGGCCCACTGTTGGCGCGCCGGGTCGCCTTCTTCACCGGGATTCTCCGTCTCGAAACGGAGCTCCTCCGGCGCGCTGTCTTGCTCGCGCGTGCGGTACGCGTGCCAGGGCTTGGCGGCCTCCGGCAAAGCGACGCGCCCGGCGAGGGTGAGCCCGGCGTCCCTTCGGCGTTCGGCGCTCTCGTCGGTCGCGCACGTGAGCGTCAGGTGCCCGTCTCCCGAGAGCGCAGTGCCGAACGCGCGGCGGAGCCAGAGCGGTCCGCGAAGCTCGGCGTTGCCCGCCGCGTCGAGTCGCACGCGGTCGATCGGAGTGCCAAGCGCATCGTGAAGCGTGACGGCGAAGCGGCGTCGCGCGCCGGTTTCGGGGCTCGACAGCGTCATCCACGGCGCGGAGCGATCCCACGGCGGCGCGACGTGCCCGCCCTTCAGCTTGGCATGCTTGCGCCGGGCATCGCTGAGGCTCATCGAGGTCAGGACCCAAGCCTGCTTTCCGGACGGCGCATCGGCCGCGTCATTGGCGCCGGTCTTGGTCGTCCCCAGGAAGGTCGCGTGAATCGAGCAGACGTACACGGGCCATTCGCGGGAGTCGTCGAGGCCGGCAAGCTCCCGAGGTGGCTCCGGTTCTGGCCTCGCCGTCGCGGTCTTGCGTTTCGAATTCACGCCGAGCGCCTCCGCAGCCACGCGCTCGATACGGAGCCAGGTCTCCTCGCTGGCGCGGCCGGGGAACGCGCGTCCGTCGCAATCCACCGGCTGGGACGGCAAGCGCGTGCGATGACAAATCAACACGTCGAAGACGGCGACCACGCCGGCCTTGGTCGCCTCGCCTTCGTCGAGGAGGTCTCGCAGCGTCTCGACCCTGATCAACAGCGGCTGCGGCACGACCAGCTCGCGTCCCAGCTGGTCAATCGCCAGCCCCGGCTCGACGCGCACGCCGCCGTGTCGCACGTTC
>DASWGX010000314.1:0-5301 GCA_036393455.1 Polyangiaceae bacterium | reverse complement strand
CGATCCGACCGGGATGGCTGCGAGCTGGCTCGACGTGGAGGTGACGCCCGAGTTCCCCTTCGGCTTCGGGCTGAGCTACACCGAGTTCGAGTACTCTGAGCTCGAAGTGTCTCCGCCCGTGCAAACGCTCGGCGCGCCGGTTCGCGTGAGCTTCACGCTGACGAACGCCGGCTCGCGGCCGGGCGTCGAGGTCACGCAGCTCTACGTGCGCGATCGCGTCGGTTCCGTCACGCGCCCGGTGCGCGAGCTCAAGGGTTTCGAGCGCGTGCAGCTCTCGCCGGGGGAATCGCGCCGCGTGACTTTCTCGCTCACCGGCGAAGCGCTGGCGTTTCACGGCCGGGATCTCGTACGGCGCGTCGAGCCCGGAAAATTCATGGTCTGGGTCGGAGGCAGCTCCGAAGCGACGCTCGGCGGCGAGTTCGAGCTCGTGACTCCGTGACGTCGCGGCACTCGTCGAAACGACCCTGCTTCACGCCCCGAGAGAATCCGGAGCTCGAGTACGCGGCTCTCGCCGCCTACGCGATTCCGTCGTTGTACGAAAAGAGGATCGGCCGGGAAGCCCGCGACGTGGCCCGCTACCTCGAGCTGGCCGTCGAGGCTCGGGGCCCCGTGCTCGACTACGGCTGTGGAAACGGCCGCGTTGCTTTGGCGCTCGCCCGCGCCGGCTTCGACGTGTGGGGAGTGGATCGCAGCCGTCCGATGCTCGACGATTTCGAACGTCGCCTGGCCGCGGAACCCTACGACGTCGTCGCCCGCGCCCGCATCGTGTGGGGCGACATGCGCGAGGTTCGCCTGCGCCGGCGCTTCGCCCTCGTCGTCGCTCCGTGCGACACGTTGTTGCACCTCTACACGCGCGCCGACGTCGAGCGCTTTCTGGCGCGGGTGAAGGCGCACCTGGAGCCCGGCGGTCGTTTCGTCTTCGACGTGCAAGCACCGGATTTCGGGGCTCAGTCCAGGCGTAGCCGGTGGCGACACTACGACGCCATGCACCAGATCCTGTGGCTTTTCGTGCCCGGCGACGCTGATCGGGTTCCGTTGGCGCTGCGCCAGTACGCGCCGCTCGAGCTCGAAACGCTGCTTTGCCACGCGGGCTTCGGCGCGCGGTTCGAGCGCGTCACCTTCAGAAAGCGGGAAACCGCCGGCCGCTACTGGGTGAGCTGTCGCGTCCGGCGCCGCCCGGCGCCTTCGGCTCGGGTCGGCTAAGCTCGGGGTCGTGCTGCTCAGCGTCCGCGCGCTCGACATGACCGTAGAGGGCGTCTCCGTCGGAGGCGTCTATACGGCGCTGCGCGTGCCGGAGCTCGACGTGCTGCTCGACATCGGGCTTGCTCCGCGGAGCTTCGCCGCCACCGGAAACGTCTTCCTCAGCCACGGCCACGCTGACCACATCGGCGCCCTCAACACCTTGCTCGGACTGCGCGGGCTCGGGCGCCTGCCGCCGCCGCGCGTGTTCCTGCCCGGAGAAATTCGGGAACCGGTCGAGGCCGCGCTCGCCTCGCTCGGCAAGATCCAGAGGCGTCCGCTCGAGATCGACGCGGTGCCGCTCTCGCCAGGCGACGTAAGCCAGGTGCAGTCGACGCTGTGGGTGCGCGCGTTCCGAACTCACCACACGGTGCCGTCGCTCGGCTTTCAGTTCTTCCGGCGCGTACAGAAGTTGAAGCCGGAGCACCGCGGGCTTTCCGGCACGGAAGTGGCGGAGCGGCGTAGGGCCGGAGAAGACCTCTTCCTTTCCTCGGAGCGTCTCGAGCTCGCGTACGCAACCGATACCCTGGTGAACGTCCTCGACGCGGTGCCGTCGCTCCTGACCTCGCGCGTTCTGGTCATGGAGTGCTCGTTTCTGGACGAGCGGAAGTCCGTAGAGTCGGCGCGGGAAAAGTATCACGTTCACCTCAGCGAGCTCATCGAGCGAGCGGACTCGTTCCAGAACGAGTGCTTGGTCTTGATGCACTTCAGCCAAGCCTACGCGCCCGAGGAGGTGCACCGAATCCTCGAGCGCCGCTGCCCCGAGCATCTCCACCGGAGGATAATCGCCTTCGCGCCTCGGCAAGGAACGTGGCCCGGCTGAGCCGCTGCGTGCGATTGCGACAAGCTCACGAAGCGCGACTGCGGCGTGCTTCGCAAGGGTACGGGCACCCGCGCATGGTCTGCACGACCTGAAACGGTATGTACTTGCGCGATCGGAACAGATCGCGCCGTGGCGGCGGCCGCCCGCCGAGGTCCGGCCACGAGCCTTCGTAGCGCGGCTTGAGCCGGCCGCGTTCGAAGTCCCGGATGAGTTCGGGCCAGGCGTCCTCCGCCTCGCCGACGACGACCGAATCGGCGTACTCGAGCGCCTCCTCCGGCAGGGCCGTCGGATGAATGCCGCCGAGCACGACCGGGACGCCCCGACGTCGATAGGCTGCGGCAATCGCGTAACTACGGCGTGCCGTCTTGCTGTCGACGCTGATGCCGACCAGATCGACGTCCTTGACGTCCTTCGCGAAGTCGAAGGGTCTGACCAAGTCGTCGGTGTAGATCACCTCGTGCTCGGGCGGCGTCAGCGCCGCCAGCACAACCCAGGCCGAGCCGCGGCAAGTAGGCCGAGTCTTCGCTCGCCGTTGCGATGAGCTCGACCTGCATGGCGAGCGACGATACCACCGAAGCAGGCCAGCCTGGCCTCCGGTTCGAGGGCCGGAGCTCCCCCGGGCAACCTCAAACTTTGCGCGATCTCGCCCTTGGGCGACAATTCGACTCATGCACCGCCCGACCGCGGAGACTCCGACCTGCCCGCGGCGGCCTCGAGCCGCTCCGTGGGGACGGCGCTGGGTCCTCCGCCTGGCCGGGCTCGGCGCTCTCGCGACCGCCATCGCTGCCGTTGCCGCCGTTCACGCCAAGGAGCCTCAAAAAGACGATCGGGCCGTGGTGACGATGGCCGGTCTCAGGGTTCACCGGGACGGCAGCTCGACGCTTTACGTCGAGCTCACACGACCGGTGCCGGTGGACGTCGAGGCCGGCGACAACGGCATCGTATTCAAGCTCCGGGAAGCGAAGGTTCCGTTCCGCAACAACAGGAACCCCCTGCTTTCGCAGCATCTTTCTTCCGTGGTCAAGAGCGCGCGCCTGGTCTCGCGCGAGCGCGACGTTGCGCTCGAGGTCGAGCTTCGCAAGCCGGCGAAGCCGCGACACGAGCTCGTTAGTCGTCCAGGCGGCGCTGCCACGCTGGAGATCGAGTTTCCTCCCGCTGGCGGCTGACGGCGCCGGCGCTCGACGGCCCGGCTACCCTCCGCTTGCAAGCGGGCCCGCGACGGTCGCGACGTCCTGATCGGTGAGCAGCGTTGTGTCTCGCCTTTCGATGCGGCCGCCGGGGATGGCCGTATCGCCTCTGAGCAACTTCCCCAGGACCTCTCGCTTTGCGGCGCCGGCGACTAGCCAGAGACGGCCGCGGGCGCGGTTCAGCGCCGGGTAAGTGAGAGTAACGCGCCGGCGTCCCCGGTATTCGGCCGTGACGGCGACGTCGCAGTCCGTGATTTCCAGCACCGCGTCGCCGGGAGCCAGCGAAGCGGTGTGTCCGTCCTCGCCGAGGCCGAGGTGGACGAGGTCGAGGGTCGCCCCGGCGCCGCACACGCTACGGAGCTTGGCGGCGTAGCGTGCGGCCGCCCGCTCGAGGTCCGCGTCCTCGACGTCAATCGGATGAACCGTCGCTTCGTTCGCGACCCGGTCCAAGCTCTTCAATAGGCGGGTCAGATTGCGTTCGGCGTGGCCCGTCGGCGCGACGCGCTCGTCGACCTGAAATACGTGCGTTTGCCTCCACCCGATCGGTTCGGCGGCGAGCCGTTGGAGCAGGCGCCAGGGGGTGGAACCGCCGCTCACGGCGAAAGTGAACCGCCCGCGCCGTTCGATCGCGTCCCTCGCGGCGAGGCTCACGACTTCGACCGCTGCGTCGATCAGCGCGGGCTCGTCGGGCAGTGTGCGGGCGTGCACGGCTACTCCGTAGCGTCGAGCACGACGTCGAAGCGCTCCGCAAGAGCATCGAGGCGACGGCGATCGGCGGCCACGTCCGCGGCGACGGCCGGCGCGAAGGTCCCGAGTTCGGTGCCGAGCGCGGAGAGCTTCGGTGCGACCTCCGGGCGGCGTAGGGCGCGCGCAACTCTCGAGAGCCGTTCCCGCGCCATGCCGAAGTTGTAGGCGACGAGGTCCAGGGCCGCACGGTGCAGCTCACGGCGAGCCTCGAGCAGCCGTGCGCGCTCCTCTTGTGCGGCCGCGAGCGCGCGCAGGTCATCGAGCTTTGCCGAGTGTCTTTCGGTTTTGGCGGCGGCTTGCTCCGCGACGCGTTCGCGGGAGAGCTCGCCCTCGAGCCGCCCGATCCCGTAGGCGGCACCGAGCAAGCCCGCGAGACCGCAAATCAGCAGAACGCGGCGCAGGGCCGGATGGCCCAGGCGTTCGGGCGCTCGCGCGTGCTCGGCGACCCCTGGTCTCGGCTCCGCACCGACTCGCGGATTTACGGCGATGCCGTCCGGGGCTCGCACGTTGGCCGCCAGGGTGCTCATGCCCCTTCGGGTAACGCCGCCGCGCCGCTATGGGCAAGAATGCGACGGCCGACGCCGGAATTCGGCGCTGGTCACCGGGCAAACCGCGGTTCGCCGGGCGAATATGCGTTCCGGCTCCGCGTCGGGCCTAGTCGAGCCGGGAGAGGACGAACTCCGCCGCCAGCGGAAGGTGGTCGGACGCCGCGCGAGCGATCTGGTTCGTGCACGGCGTGCAGTGGCGCACCGCGACGTCGCCGCGCACGAAGATGCCGTCCAGTGGGCGCAAGGGCAGCGCCGCCGGGAACGTGTTGACGGAATTGCCGGCCCGGCGAAAACCGGCCGGCTCCAGAAAACGTGGCCCGAGCGTCCCCCAGAGATCGTTGAGATCGCCGCCGAGCACGACGGGTGTGCGCTGGTGCAAGCCGTTGAAGGGATGGGACGCGAGGAAACGTTCGAGCTGAAGGCCGCGCTCGGAGCCAGCGAGGCCGAGGTGCAGATTGTGAAACACGACCGTGCGGGAGTGGCGGCCAAAGCGGATCCGGCAGCGCGCCTGAAGCACGCCGCGTTTCTTGCGCGTGCCGATGGTCAGATCCACGTGGTGCACGTCGGTTAGCGGCCAGCGGCTCAGGATTGCGTTGCCGTAGCCACCCAGGCGAAACCGGTGCTCCGGCCAATACGCGGTGTGGGGCATGCCGAGCGCGTTGCTCAGCACCGTCACCTGGTCGTGGAACGCGGAGCGCGGCAGATCCTCGGTGACTTCTTGAAGCAACGCGACGTCGGGCTCCAGGCCCTGAAGCAA
>DASWGX010000313.1:0-11152 GCA_036393455.1 Polyangiaceae bacterium | reverse complement strand
CCATCTTGCCGAGCGTACGCCTTCGATGCTACTAGCACTTCTTTCCTCTGGAGAAGCGAGCGATCGTGGCGAAGAAGAGCATGGCGAAAAAGAGCATGGCGAAAAAGAGCATGGCGAAGAAGAGCATGGCGAAGAAGAGAGCCAAGAAGGCGGCGGCGCGGCCCGGCACGCGGCGGCGCCGCGGCGTCACCCTGCGTCCCGTCGAGCTCCACGCCACCGACCTCGTCCTCGAAAGCGGCGAGCTCGAAGAGCTCGGGCGCGCGGTGCGCGACGACGGGGGCGCCGTGTTGGCGCGTTACCGTGAGCCGCTCGGCGGTCACGCGCTCTTGCTGGTGGCGCTTCCCATCGACAAGGTCGAACCGACACCGTTCCAGCGCGACGTCAGCGATGCCCACGTGCGCAAGCTCACGCGTGCGATGGACAAGACGCGGCGCTTCCTCGACCCGGTTATCCTGACCCGCAAGGGCGAGCGATATCAGACGCCCAACGGTAACCATCGCCTGACCGCGCTCCGCGAACTCGGTGCGCATTCCATCGTCGGGCTGCTCGTGCCCGAGCCGGGCATCGCGTATCAGATCCTCGCGCTGAACATCGAAAAGGCGCACAACTTGCGCGAGCGATCGCTCGAGGTCGCCCGCATGTATCGAGACTTGGCGGCGTTCAGCGCTTCGAAGGAGTCGGAGCTCGAGCTCGAGTTCGAGGAACCGGCGCTCGTCACCCTGGGCTTTGCCTACGAAGCGCGCAGTCGGCTCGCCGGCGGCGCGTACGCACCGGTCCTGCGCAAGGTCGATCGCTGGGTCCAGGCGCCACTCGGCGAGGCAATGCTGGAGCGGGAGCACAGGGCGAGGCGAGTGCTCGAGCTCGACGACGCCGTCAACGACGCGGTCCGCAAACTGCGCGAGCGCGGGCTCACGAGCCCCTACCTCAAAACCTTCGTCGTCGCGCGCGTCAATCCGCTGCAGTTCATCAAGGGCGAGCCGCCCGAGTTCGACGCACTGCTCGACACGATGACGAAGCGAGCTCGCTCGTTCAAGGCCGACAAGATCAAGAGCGAAGATCTGGCGCGCGCCGGCGGCAGCCCCGACGAGGGCTGATTCCGGCTCGTCCGGGTATTCACGGCGCGGGCCCTCGCCGCCGGGCTTTCTCACCGTCCTCGCACGGACCCGTGAGAACGCGCCAGAAGCCGCCTATCTGGTGGCTTCGCGCCGGCAGTTGGCGCTGCAGGTGTCGCCGTTCTTGGTATTCCCGTCGTCGCACTGCTCGGAGCCGTTGACGACGCCGTCGCCGCAATGCGGACCGAACTTGCACCCCGTGGCGCACTCGCCGTAGCCGCCGTCGTTCTGGCCGTCGTCGCACTGCTCGGAGCCGTTGACGACGCCGTCGCCGCAGCGCGGACCGAACTTGCAGCCCGGCGCGCACTCGCCGTAACCGCCGTCGTTCTGGCCGTCGTCGCACTGCTCGGAACCGTTGACGACGCCGTCGCCGCAGCGCGGAGCCAACGTGCAGTTCTGCTTGCAGCCGCCGTGTGCGCCGGTGTTGTTCGCGGTGCCGAGATCGCACTGCTCCGGGCCGTTGCGCACGCCGTCGCCGCAATAGGGGGCGGGCCGGCAGTCGTAGCCGCAGTTTTTACCGTAGCCGCCGTTCTGGGCGCCGTCGTCGCAGCTCTCCGGCGGCGAGTCGATATGGGAGTCACCGCAGAACGGGCCGAACTGGCACAGCGCCGTGCAGCCGCCGTAGGCGCCGACGTTGCCGGCGGTGCCGAGGTCGCACTGTTCACCGAACAGGACGTCGACGACTCCGTCGCCGCAACGAGGCGGCGTCACGCAGCCCGGCGAGCAGCCGATCCCGCCGTACGGTGTCAAGTTGACGCCGTCGTCGCAGTGTTCGCCGTCGCTCGTCTGCTCGACTTCGTCGCCGCAAAATTCCCGTCCCGAGCAGTCGGGCGCACACGCGCCGTACTCGCCCGTATTGTCGTCCTCGCCGTCGTCGCAGACCTCCCCGCGCGCTAGGAAGCCGTCGCCGCAGACGGGCGTGCAGATCGAGCGGCCGGCGACGAAGTTGGTCAGCGTCAGCCGGAAGTTGGATTGGCTCGTATGTCGCTCCGCGTGGAAAAACGCGATCTGATACAAGCCTCCCTTCGTCAGCCCGAAGCGGTCGTCGGCGGTATCGTCGACTTCCGCGCCGGTGTAGCTGGTGCAGTCCGGGAGAGTCGCGCCGCCGAACGAATACTCGTGCAGCGAACAGCTCGAATCCTCGTCGCCCAGAACCACGCGACCCCACAGCGCCCCGTGCACGCCGCCGATGTCGACCGCGTGACGGCCGTTGATGAAAACCCAAACGTCGTCGTCGCCGCGAAAGGTCAGCGTTTCCCCGCCCTTGTACTGAAAGAAGTAGCGGATTTCGCTGGTGAAGTGGAAGTTCCGGCCGCCACTGTAGTTGCCGTAGCCGCGCCCGTTCAGCGGGAAGAAGTCGCTGCTGTCGAAGGCGTAGACGTCGGTGGTTCCCTGTCGTCCGAGGCTCAGGCTTTCGTTCGGAAACTCGATGTTGTTGCCCGAGTTGCGGTACCACTGCGCGTAGCTTGCCGCGCTCGTTATGGTGCGATTGTTGTCGCCCAGGTTGTAGCTGGTCCGGAGCACCGGCTTGCCCTCGGCGTCCAAACGCCCGCACGTGTCGACGTTGGCCGTGGTGCAGACCGTGCCCGGTATCGCCGTCTCGGTCTCGATGTGCCGCTCCATGTCCGGGTGTCCGCCCGACTGGTGGTCGGCTTTGAAGTCGCGGTACACGACCTTCAGGTCGATCAGGTCGGGCAGCTCCGCTTGCTCCTGGCACGTGAAGCCCGGCTCGACGGTGCACGCGCTGGAACAGCCGTCGCCGTCGTTGGTGTTTCCGTCGTCGCACGCTTCGCCGGTCGTGCGAATGCCGTCGCCACACGACAATTGCGCGGTGCCGCCCGCGTCGAAGGTCGGCTCGTTCTGACAAGTCCCGTTGCAGCCGTCGCCGTACACGAAGTTGCCGTCGTCGCAGCCTTCGTCCGCCTCCGCGACGCCATCGCCGCACACGGCCGCCTCGCATTCGAAGTTCAGCATGGGGCACGAGTAGCCCGGCTCGATCAGGCACGCTGCGCTACACCCGTCGCCGCCGTCCGCGTTGCCATCCTCGCACTCTTCGAAGTCCGTGAGCAGCCCGTCGCCGCATTTCGGCACGCACTTCTTACCGGCGCTCGGACACACCCAACCTGCTTCGAGCAGACAGTCGGCGTTGCACCCGTCGCCGTCATCCCAATTGTGGTCATCGCACTGCTCGGTGGGCGAACGCAGCCCGTCGCCGCACACGTCGGGTATGCAGAGCTGGCCCGGGAAGAGGCAGATGTAGTCGGGCTCGACGTTGCAGCTCGCGTTGCAGCCGTCGGAGGCGCGCGGAGCGCACGTGCCCGAGCCGATACCCACGCACACCGAGGCGTCGTTCGTACAGGGCGTGCCGTCGTCGCAGTGTTCGCCGTCGTCGCAGGTTTCGTCGAGGGCGAGCCGTCCGTCGCCGCAGCGCGGCAGGAGCACGCAGGCGTTGCCGGGCATCAGGCACGACCAGCCGTCCGTGACCATCGAGCAGTCGTCGGTGCAGCCTCCGGGCTCGAAAGCGTCGTCGCAAACCTCCGAGCCGGTGACTTCGCCGTCGCCGCAAATGACGGTGTCCACGCACGGCATCCCCGGCACCGAACAATCGAAATTCGGCTCTACGCTGAGGCAGTCGGCCGAACATCCGTCGCCGTCGTCCGTATTGTCGTCGTCGCAGACTTCCGAGCCCGCCACTTCACCGTCGCCGCAGACAATCGTCGACTTGCAGGCGCCGCCCCGCTTCGGGCAGTCGTGGTTCGGCTCGAGCGTGCAAGCTCCTGAGCACCCGTCGCCGGGCAGGGGATTGCCGTCGTCGCAGGTCTCCGAGTCCTGATTGACCTTGCCGTCGCCGCAGACCGGTCCGGACGGTTCCGGGTCGATTTCGCAGTCCTCTTCCTCGCAGGGGTCCTCCGAGCCGGCGTCGATGTCGATGTCGACGTCGGGCTCGTCGGACCCGCCGGCGTCCATCTCCTCGCCCGCGTCGACATCCGCGAAGCCGTCGGCCGGCAGCGCAAGCATCGCGTCGCTGCAGCCCGGGGCGAAGGCCGCCGCCAGCAGCGCGGCGGAAAGTAGGCTGGCGCGCCGGCGCCTTTGGACCGCTAGTCGGTGCGCTGTGGTCTGATTGCGATTACGGGGGAGGTTCAAAACGTGTTTAAACACGAGATCGCAATGCGGCCGAGTTTCGCAAACCTTTAGCCGCCAGCGGCGTGCTGGTCGCTTTTGGCTGACGGTCATCCCACGTGCGGGGTCGGGGCGTCATCAGGTTTGAATCGGTGGCACCTCGCGTTAGGCTCGCGCCCTCGGAAGGAGGTCCCGTTGCAACGAGTTGGTAGTCTCGAGTCCGCGTCTTTCCTGTCGGCGCTAGCCGTCACGTTATGCTCGGCGAGTTGCCAGCCGCCGCCTCCCGCTCCGGCGGCGCCGGTCGATCCCACGCCACCCGGTACGCGCGCGACTACCGAACCCGATCGACCTCCCGAGGCGTCCACTCCGTATCCTGCGTCGCCCAAGGCGCCGCCGCCCGTTGCGCCTCCGGACGGTGAGGGCAAGGGCGTTGCCTTCCAGAAGTACATCGTCGTCGATCAGTTCGGCTACCGCCCCGACATGAACAAGGTGGCCGTGTTGGTGAACCCCGAGGTGGGTTGGAATGCGCGCGACAGCTACACGCCGAGCCCCGAGCTCGAAGTCAGAAGCTGGGCCGACGGCAGCGTCAAATACCGCGGGCCCGTCGTGGTCTGGAACGGCGGCGCCCTCGACGAGAGCGCCGGAGACCGCGGCGCTTGGTTCGACTTCTCGCAGCTCGAGCAGCCGGGCCTCTATTACGTCTTCGACCCCGGCGGCAAGGTTCGCTCCCATCCGTTCGAGATCGCGCCGGGCGTCTACCGCGGAGTGCTCCGCGCAGCGGTGAAGATGTTCTACTTCAATCGCGCGAACTTCGAGAAGAAGCCGCCGCACTCGTGCGTCGGCGACAAGTGCTGGTCGCTCGGGGCGGACTACCTGGGACCCGGTCAAGACGCAGAGGCGCGCAGCGTCACCGATCGCGGCAACGAAAAGACGGCACGCGACCTGCGCGGCGGCTGGTGGGACGCCGGCGACGTCAACAAGTACGTCACTTTTTCGAACGACGCTTTCCATCAGTTGCTCAGCGCGTACGAAGAGCGACCGAGCGCCTTCGGCGACGACTTCGGCATCCCCGAGTCGGGCAATGGCCTGCCGGACCTGATGGACGAGATACTCGTGGAGCTCGCCTGGCTGAAGAAGATGCAGCCGGCCGACCTCGGCGGCGGCGCGCTGATCAAGATGGGCAACGTCGACTACGGCGACCCGGTGCCCGACGAGAGCCGGTTCGCGCGCTTCTACTACCCGAAGCCCTGCTCCTCGGCGACTATCGTGATGGCGGGACAGCTAGCGCACGCTGCGCTCGTGCTGAGAAAGTTCGATCGTCTGAAGGAAGAGGTGCCCGACCTCACGGCGCGCGCACGACGAGCCTGGGCTCACTACCAGCAGAACCCGAAGAGCGACGCCTGCGACGACGGCACGATCAAGTCGGGGGACGCCGACCGCTCGCTGACGGAGCAATCTCAAGCCGCGGTGGCGAGCGCCGTCTACCTGTTCGGGCTCACCGGCGATCGCGCCTACGCGGACTACGTGCAGGAGAACTACGCCTTCACGCGGCCATTTCAGGAAGATCGCTGGTCGGTCTACGACCAGAGCCAGGGCGACGCACTGCTTTACTACGCGGCCTTGCCGAACGCGGACGCGGCGACGAAGCAGGCTATCCTGACGCGCAAGGAGGCCCAGGCGAACAGCGAGGACCTGTACAAGTTTCGCCCGGAGCTCGACCTCTACCGCGCTTTCATGCGGCCGGATTCGTACCATTGGGGCAGCAACAACGCGCGGGCGTCGTTCGCGAACACCAACTACGACGTCCTGCTGCACGGGCTCGTCCCCGACGCCGAACGACCGAGCTACCGCGAACGGGCGGCGGGCATCTTGCACTCGTTTCACGGTGTGAATCCGCTGCAGCTCGTCTACCTGACGAACATGTACGCTTTCGGGGGCGACGCTTGCGCCGACGAAGCGTTCCATACCTGGTTTCGCGACGGACATCCGAAGTGGGACAACGCCCGCACCTCCGAGCTCGGTCCGGCGCCTGGCTACGTAACGGGGGGTCCGAACAAGCGCTACTGCGAGGGGCAGGACGCGACGGAGCACGCCTGCACGCGTTCCCCGGTGCGCATGCAGCCCCCGGAAAAGGCCTACCTGGACGTCAACACGGGCTGGGAGCCGCGGAACCCCTATGACAAATCCTGGGAGCTTACGGAACCGGCCATCTACTACCAGGCCTCCTACGTGCGGCTGCTTTCGAAATTCGTCGACTGAGCTTGGCTCGGCCTACACGATCAGGCATTCGCGCAGATGGCCGTCGCACGCCACTGTCCGATCTTGCGCTGGGGCCGCGCTGTTCGGTTCCGAGCGGCTACCGCTTCTGCGCCAGTAGCCGTGCCGCGTCGAGTGCGGCATAGGTGAAGATGATGTCGGCCCCGGCGCGGCGCAGGCTCGTCAAGCTTTCGAGCAAGCAGCGGTCGTAGTCGAGCCAGCCGCGCTCGCTGGCGGCGTGCAGCATCGCATACTCGCCGCTCACGTGATAAGCGGCCACGGGCAGGGGAGTGAGCTCGCGCACGAGGCGTATGACGTCCAAGTAAGGCAAACCGGGCTTGACCATCAACCAATCGGCGCCTTCGTCCTCGTCGAGGCGTACTTCGCGTTCGCACTCCCTGAGGTTCGAAGGGTCCATCTGATAGGCTTTCTTGTCGCCGCTTCTCGGCGCCGAATCGAGGGCGTCGCGGAATGGGCCGTAGAACGCGGAGGCGTACTTGCAGCAATAGCTGCAAATCGCGACATCCGTGTGCTCGGCCGCGTCGAGCGCTTCGCGGATGGCCTCCACGCGTCCGTCCATCATGTCCGAAGGCGCCACGACGTCGGCTCCCGCGTTCGCCTGGGAAACGGCCATCGCGGCGAGGATGGGGAGGGTTACGTCGTTGTCGATGCGGCCGTCGAGGACGACGCCGTCGTGGCCGTCGGACGAATAGGGGTCGAGCGCAACGTCGGTGATGACGACGAGCTCCGGGAGCTCGCGCTTGAGCGCGCGGACCGCGCGCTGCAAGAGGCCCGAGTCATTGGTGCTTTCGCTGCCGCGCGGGTCCTTGAGCGAATCGTCCAGAGCCGGAAACAGCGCGACGGCGGGCACGCCGAGATCGAAAGCCGCGGCCGCCCGCGCCACCAGGCGCTCGATGCCGAGCCGGGCTTGGCCGGGCATCGACGGGATGGGGGTCTCCGTATCGTCGCCTTCTTGCACGAACATCGGCCAGACGAGGTCTTTCGCTCCTAGCTCCGTTTCCCGTACGAGCGCGCGGATTCCGGGTCGCGAGCGGTTGCGGCGTGGGCGCTCCAGCATGGTGGGCGAGACTATCCCGACGGCTCGCCGTTGTCTCGCGCCACACGCGACGCTGCACCGTTGATCGGCGATGGGGGCCGCGCGTACGCGCGGTTCGGGTCTGAGGGTTTGGGTCACGGACTCGAGGCGGTAGGCCGAGGGCTCAGGGTAGGAGGGGAGCGGGCCGCGCTGGCGCGCGGAGGGCTCGGGACGCCGGAAGAAGGCTAGGTGTGTAGTGGGGGTCCCATCCGGCCCGATCGTCAATCAACGTTGCGCGACGCTGGTGCGCTATGCTCGCGCCGTGGGCGTTCTGTATCTTGCAGCGCTGATCGTCGGGGCGGGCACGCTCCTGCTACAGCTCTTCGGTTCGGGGGACGCGGACGCCGGACAGGACTTGGATCACGCCGCGGCGGACGCGGACGCGGACGCCGATGCCGGCGGCGGGCACGCGCATGGCGTCTCGGGGTTCGTGCCCATCTTCCTTTCGCTTCGGTTCTGGACCTTCGGTCTGCTCGCTTTCGGACTAGTGGGCACTCTGCTGCACTTTTTGAACCTCGCGCCGGCCCTGCTCGTCGCCGTGCTGGCGCTCGTCATGGGGTTCGGTTCGGGCCTGCTCGCTTCGTGGGTCTTTCGCGCGCTGTCGCGCAGCGAAAGCTCCTCGGGAGCGCGAGGCGACGACGCGGTCGGTCAGGTCGGCCGCGTTCTCGTTCCGTGCAAGAGCGGGCATCCCGGCAAAATACGGGTCGAGCTACGCGGCCAGACGCTCGACTTTCTGGCGACGACGGACGAAGCGAGCATCGATCGAGGCGAGCTCGTGCTCGTCGAAGAAATGCGCGCCCACGTCGCGCACGTTTCTCGCGCGCCGCGCGATTTTCTGCCGCCCAAGCCTTGAGACAGACCCGGGTCTTGCGTATGTCCGATCAGAAGCGGTCCCGCTGGTTCCCGAACTCGCGGAGGTTTCTGAGGTTAGCGCGGCTCGAGGGCTCGGAGCACGGCTTTTTGCAGCGCCCCAGGCGCTGATTTTCGCCGAACGGCGGGCGATAGCGCGTACTCTCGCGGAATGCAGCAAACGGTCTTCGACCTCGGCGTGACCCCGGAGGCGGCCTTGCTGGTGTTGGCCGCGGCGATCGGAGTGGTCGTCTCGGTGGTCCTGCTCGCGTTCATCTTGTCGCGCTTCCTCGTGATCTGCCGTCCGAACGAAGTGATCGTGCTGAGCGGCCGCCGTCACCGGCTGCCGGACGGTTCCGTGGTCGGGTACAAGGTGCTTCAGGGAGGACGCGGTTTTCGTATCCCCATCATCGAGGAAGTGAGCCGCATGGACGTGCGTCTGATCCCGGTGATGGTGGAAGTGCAGAATGCCTACTCCCGCGGCGGTATTCCACTCACCGTTCACGCCATCGCCAACATCAAGGTCTCGACGAACCCGAGTCTGGTGAGAAACGCGATCGAGCGCAGCCTGTCGATGACGCCGCGCCAAATCGGTGCGGTCGGACAACAGACGCTGGAGGGTGTGCTGCGCGAAGTCGTGGCCGAGCTCACGCCGGAGGAAGTCAACGAAGATCGCCTCAAGTTCGCCGATACCTTGATGAAGCACGCTCGGGACGACTTCGACAAGCTCGGGCTCGAGCTCGACATCTTCAAGGTGCAGAGCGTCAGTGACGAGCAGAACTACTTGAACAACCTGGGACGCGCACGTATCGCCCGGATGATCCGCGACGCACAGAACGCCGAGAATCAGGGCAATCAGGCCATCGCCGAGGCGCAGGCGATGGCGCGGCAGCGCGCCGAAAGCGCGGACAAGCAGGCCGAGGCCGCCGTGCTGACGAAGCAGAATCAGCTCCGCGCGGAGCTCGCCAACCTCGAAGCCGAGGCCAAAGCCATCGAGAACGAAGCCGCGGTCGCCGCGGAGACGGCGCGCGCGGAGGCGGAACAGGCGCTACAGAAGCTGCGAGGGGAGCTCGAGAGCCTCCGGCTCGAATGCGACGTATTCCTTCCCGCCGAGGCAGAGCGCCTGGCCGCCGAGGCGGACGCCCGCGGTCGCGCTGCTCCGGTCGTTGAGTCCGGCAAGGCGGCGGCGCGGGCGCTCGAGATGGTGGCGGCCGAATGGCAGGCCGCGGGCGAGCACGGACGGGATCTTTACGTGTTGCAGCATTTGAGGACGTTCGTGGAAGCCGCGGTGACCCGCGTCGGGCGCGCGGAGATCCAGGAACTGTCGGTCGTGGACGGTGGGGACGGTCGGAGCTTCACCGGCGCCGTGGCAAGCTTTCCCGCCGCCGTGGCGGCGGTACTACGAGAAACGGCGCGTGCCATCGGCGTCGACATGGATGTCCTCTTGGCCGGCGCCGCCTCGCACAAGGAGGGCCGATGATTCTGCCGACGCTGGCGGTGCTTTCGCTCGCGGCGCTGGTAGTCGTGACCTCGCTCTACCTCATCGTGCGCAAGCTCTTGTGGGTCTCGACCCCCAACGAGGCACTGATCTTCAGCGGCGCGACGCGAAAGCTGGGAGAAAGGAGCGTCGGGTTCCGTTTCGTGCGCGGCGGGCGCTCCTTGCGCAGGCCGCTTATCGAACGCGTCGACGTGATGGATCTCAGCATGTTCACGGTCACGCTCCACGTTACGGGCGCCTTCAGCAAGGGCGGTATCCCGCTCACGGTGCAGGGCGTAGCGAACGTCAAGCTGCCGGGAGGAGACCCGCTCCTCGCCAACGCCGTCGAGCGCTTCCTCGGGCGCAGCCGCGAGGAGGTGTATCACGTCGTCAAAGAGACGCTCGAGGGCAATCTGCGCGGAGTGCTCGCCAGCTTGACTCCGGAAGAGGTCAACGAAGACAAGATGCGTTTCGCGCACACCCTGCTCGAGGAAGCCGAGCACGACATGAGCCGCGTCGGGGTCGTGCTCGACACACTCAAGATCCAGAACGTCACGGACGAGGTCAACTACCTCGCGAGCATCGGACGCATCCGCGGCGCGACGCTCAACATGCAGCAGGCGGTGGCGGAAGCCGAGGCCCAGGCGGACGCCCGCGTGCAGAAAGCGAAGAACTGGGCCGCTTCGGAAGTCGCCAGAGTGGACGCCGAGCTCAACATCGCGCGCGAAGAGACGGCCAAGCGCGTCGCGGACGCGAGGAGCCGGCGCGAAGCGCTGATCCAGGAAGCGCGCGGTGAGGTCACGGCCCAGATCGCGCAAGTGAAGGCCCAGGCCGAGCAGCAGCGGGCTCGAGCGCTTCAGGAGCGCCGCCGCCTCGACGCTGACGTCGTGCAGCCGGCGCTGGCGCGTCGGCGCGCGTCGGAAGAACAGGCGCGCGGGGCCGCGGCGAGCACTCTCGAGCGCGGACGCGCCGAGGCGGAGAGCCTGCGCGAGCTCGTGGAAGCCTACAAGAAGGGCGGTGCCAGCGCGCGCGAAGTGCTGGCGCTGCAGAATGTGCTGCCGCTCTTGTCTCAAGTCGCGGGAGCACAGCACGCGCTCGGCATCGACAGGCTCAGCGTGCTACCCGCCGCCGCGGGGGATCCCGGCGGAGAAATCGCACGCAAGGCGATCGGCGCGGCGGAACAAATTCATGCCGCGACCGGCGTCGACCTCGCCGGAATCGCGAAGCGGTTCGGAGGCTAGA
>DASWGX010000312.1:0-5690 GCA_036393455.1 Polyangiaceae bacterium | reverse complement strand
ACCTGCCGCCCCTGCGGCTCCCCACTCCCTGCCGAGCCCCGCGCCGCCGATGCCTTTGCCGCTAGCCACTCCCTGTCCGCGGCGCGGAGCCGGTCCACTTTTGCCGAGCACAACAGGGTCAATTCTCGCGAGCGCTGAAGTCGCCGCGCGTGGTTCTCGCCTTTCGTTCGGGACGCTCTGCGAGCGTGAGTGCACGCTCGGCCTCGTCGTCGCCCGCGTTGGTCCGGGCGAGCGCCCGCGTTGCGGCAGGTGGGTCGTTTCGCGCCTCGGCATCCGAGAAACACGGGAAAAATAGCGAATGCGACGCCGGCCGTCCCTTGGCAGCGGAGCACCGAGCGGCTAGACTCTGCGCGTTTGCACGGCCTGCCCGTCGCGCGTTGATGTCCGTCCGCGTCGGTCGCTGGGAGCTCGGAGATTACTCGATGCTTATGGAAGATCGCCCGCCTGGGGAGCAGAAGGGGCTCGGTGTCCGCCCGACCCGTGGAGTTCTCTACGTCGCCGCGGCGAGCGTCGTGGCCTCGGCATGCTCCTCCCCGACGACGGGCGGTTCGGGACGAACCGGGGCGAGCGCGTCGGGAAGCGGTGGGGCGACCGGAGACGGCGGTGCGCAGACGGTCGGCAGCGGCACGGTCGCAACCGGGACCGGTGGCGCCACGAGCGGGAGCTCCGTGGTCGGCGCGGGGGGTTCCACCGGAGGGGCCGGTACGAGCGGCGATACCGGCACCGGCGGCGTCGCCAGCAGCGGCGCGGGCGGCGACATGGGAGCCGGGGGAAGCAGTGGAGGTACGGGCGGGGACGGCACCGGCGGTATGGGGACGGGCCCTTGCGGCGCTCCCGGATTGATCTTCTGCGACGACTTCGAGAGCTACGGCGTCGGCACGGAACCTACCGGCGAGCCCTGGGTTGCTCCCAATTGCTTCGACGCGGACCGCACGCTCGCGGTCGATGGCGCGCAGGCGCACAGCGGCAGCCAGTCGTTGATCAGCGCCAGAATAGGCTATGACGACTGCACGCTGCGCGCGGACCTCGGCACGCTCGAGGACTTCTACGTCCGCAGCTGGGTGCGGTTCGGCGACGGCGCCACGTTTACCGCTCACGAGCTCACGTTCTTCGAGCTCGCGCCGAGCGCCAGCACCGACGATCCGGAAATTCGCATCGGCTTTCGCGGCGACAGCAGCTGTAACCCGACCGGCGCGGAAGTCACCATCACCGGCGGCGGAGAAGTGACGGGTTGTTCCGGCTTCCAGTACATGGCCAACACCTGGTACTGCGTCGAAGTTCACGTCGTGCAGAGCGGTCAGAACGCTACGGTCGAGCTTTTCATCGACGGCGTCGAACAGAGCTTCAACGTGCATGGCGAGCCGGTAGAAACTCTCGAGTGGACGAGCTTCACGCCCGCGCAGTACCTGAAGCTCGGCGTGCGCTCGTATAGCGGCGCCGTCGATTGGTCCGTCTACAACGACGACGTCGCGGTCGGCACGCAGCGAATCGGCTGCAACTGAGCGCGTCGCGCCCCTGCAAAGCTTCCTCGCCGCGCGCGCCTCAGCGGGGCCGAACGCCTCGAGCGTTTTCGCCGCGGGCGCTCCCGTCGCCGCGTTCTCCGGCACGTGGCGCGAGAGCGCGAGGGGTTCTGGGGCTCGAGCTGGCGGCTTGCGAGCGCCTGGCACGCTTCATGCTGATTCCGGTGCCTGCATGCTTCACGCCGACCCCTGGGATCGTCCGACGCTTCCAACGTCTCCGACGTTGGCGCGCATTCGGAACGACGAGAGCGAGGACGCCTTCGCCGCCCGGAGGCTGCGAGCACGAGAGCGGGCATTGGAACAAACGCCTTACTTCGTTCCGGACGAGGCTTCGATCGACGCGCTCCGCGCCGCGGTGGGGCGAGGGTACGAGTGACGGTTCTCTTGCCGGGCCCCCACGTCGACTCCCGCGTCGTGAGCATCGCGAGCGAGCCCGTGGTGCGTCGCGTCGTGGAAGCGGGCGTGTCCGTCTACGAGTTTCAGCCCACGATGATGCACGCCAAAGTCGTTTTGGTCGACGACGACCTGTCCGCCGTCGGTTCGGCGAACTTCAACAGCCGATCGTTGCACAAGGACGACGAGGTCATGGTCGTGAGCTCGGATCGCGATCTGGCGGCGAGGCTCGGCCGGCACTTCGAACGAGATCTCGAGTCGTCCCGGCTTAAACGGCGGGAAGACTTCGAGCAGCTGCCGTGGTGGCGCCGGGCGCTCGCGGCCCTGGCGGCTCCCCTTCGCGGAGAAATGTGACGGCCTGCGCCACTTCCACGCGGCGACCGGGCGGCTACCGGCGCTCCACGCGGCCGTCGGCGTAGCCTGTGCACGATACTTCCGCCGGAACGCCACGCGGCAGATTGGCCCGAACGTGGCGGATCGGCACCGCGTTTGGCGCGCTCTTGGCCTTCGAGCGTCGGTCTATCATGCACTAGGGAAGTAGCAGCGAACTCGCGGAGGCCAAGCAGTGAACGACTGGTGCATGGAATGGGACGGCGCGGCTCGACTGGGCCTGGCCGTCCTGCTCGGTGGGCTGATTGGCTTCGAGCGCGAGCGGCGCGGGCGTCCCGCCAGACTGCGCACGATGATCCTGGTCTGTCTGGGAACGACGCTCGCGATGCTGGTTTCCGAGCGCTTCTATCCCGGGCCGTTACGTGGCAAGGTAACCGGGTCGTGCTCTCGCCCATTCGCAATCCCGGCTGGCTCTTGATTCCGATCCTTCTTTGCAGCTGTGCAACCTCGGGTCGCGACTGGGTGCGCGGTCCGGAGCGGGGCGGCTACGGCGTTCTACGCACGGCGTCGGCGCAGCGCGCGGCAGTCAGGGCGGCTGCGGCAAGCCTCGCTTCGCGTCGAGCCGACGCGTCGAGACGCCACGCGGTGCCCGGCTCGAGCGAGTCGACGTCCGAGCGCCCGCGCCTCAGCCGCACCGTCAGCCTCGGCGCTGGCGGCGCACAGAGCTACGCCGCGTCGCCCCGCGGTGACGCGGCGGACGCAAACGTCGAGTCAAGGACGGTTGCGCCGACGGTCGTCGTCCGTATCGAGCAGGACGACCACGCGCCGCTCGTATCCGACGTCTTTCTGCCACTGCACTTTCATCGCGCTTTCCACGAGCCAGGGCGGCGCGAGCGACATGGCAAACCGCAGCACGTCGAGCCGGACCCCGCGGAGCGCCCCGACGCCCCCGACGATGCTCCGACGCCCTCGCGCCGCGGGTCCGGAGCCTGGAGAACGGCTCCGGCTTGGCGGATGCTCGGTCGCTGAACGACGTCGAAGGTCATGCCTCCGAATGCCGAGGTCGAACGGGGCAAGGCCGTGCGCCGTCGCCGCTCGAAGCTGTGGCTGCTCGTGCCGCTCGCACTCTTGGCGCTCGCCGCGCTCGCCTACGTGGTCGCCGCCCCCTACTTGACACTGCTCGACCTCGATGCGGCGGTGCGCGCGCGAAACGCCGCAGCGGTCGCCGAGCACGTTGATTTCGCACGCTTGCGGGACAACTTGAAGCAGCAGGTCGAGCGCTTCGTGGTCGAAAAATCGGGAGAGCACCAGAACACCTTGATGGCGGGCCTGGCGCTCGGCGTGGCCTCGAACCTCGCCGACACGCTGGTGGACTCCTACGTCACGCCGGAAGGGCTCGCGAGACTGATGTCCGGCGAGCGCCCGGACACTGCGAGTGGATGGTCGGCGCAAACGGGTCGGCTGTTCGAGGACGCCAGCTACGCCTACGAGTCCGCGAACCGCTTCGTCGTGTCCGTGCCCGCGGTGGCGGGCGGAGACATCGAGTTCGTTCTGACGCGGAGCGGTATCGCGACGTGGCGCCTCAGCGACATCGAGATCCCGCTGGCTCGTTGACGCAGGACGGGCGAACGAGCACTTCGAGCACCTGGACCCCATCCATTTCGTTACGTTCCGGCTTCGAGCTCGGGGCGGCTCTCGAGCGCATCGCGGCCAATCTCGACGTCGATGCCATGCTGGAAAAAGTCGATGCTGCGGACTTCGTGCGCGGAGACGACGACTCGTTTGCCGGGCCACCACTTCCGCATATCCACGATGAGCTCGTCGAGTGCGAAGCTCTGCGGATCCAGCAAGATGTCTTCCACGTGACCGAGCTCGCCGTCCGGGCCGGTCACCGTGTAGCCGATCACTTCGCGCGCGCTCCTCAGATGCGGGTCGCCTTGCTCGGTGTCCGGCAGCGTGTCCTGCACCGCGCGCATCTCGGGATCGAGCGTTTCTCCGGCGATCGCCGCAGCGCTTGCGGCGGGGCTCGCAGCGGCCGGATACAAGCCGAGCCCCGCCGGCTCGAGCCCCAGCCAATAGGGCGGGTACCCATAGTAGTCGAGCAAACGTTTCTCTTCCTTCCGGGAGACGGGTTCGCGCGTCGATACGTCCGGAGAGCTCTCGACTTGCTCTCGCGTCAAGCTCACCCTGAGCGCGTTCGCCCGCAAGTCGACGTCTTCGACGGAAAGGGGCGAGAGCAACACCGAACGCCGCGCGAGCCACGGGCGCGTCTTGACCACCAGGAAGCGCACGACCCACGTTGCGTCGTCGAACAGGAGGTCGTCGACCTTTGCGATCTCGCCCTCGGCTGTCTGTATCGTGCAGCTGCGCAAGGCTGAGACGCTTACTTTCATTCGAACCTTCCTTTTCGTGCCTCTATGTTCGCCTTCTTGCGAAGGCTCGGCCTCGCGATTCTCGATCGAAGCAAGGCCCGTACCGGCCGCCTTCGACGCGTCGCAGCGTTGCTGCAACGACGTAGCATTCTGACACGTCGTTGAGATCGCTCTGCACGAGCGCCACGGTTGGCGCTTCTCTTGCCTTCTCTTGCAAGTGTGGAACGCTCGTCGTTTGTGCGGCGCTGCGCGCGCAGCGCCGAATCCTCAGTGAGGTTTGCCCGCACGCGTCTCTGGATCGTGCGCTCCAATGCACGCATCATGACCCGATGACCGAGAACCCGAGCCAGCGTGTCTTTCTCACCGGTCGAGGCGAGATGGAGGAGCGCACCCGCGCTTTTCCGTGGCACCACACCCCGCTCGGCGCGCCGGACGCTTGGTCGAAGAGTCTGCGCTGCACCGTCGGTTTGCTGCTCAACTCGCGGCACCCGATGCTCCTGTGGTGGGGAAGGGAGCTCGTCCAGCTTTACAACGATGCTTACCGCTCGAGCCTCGGCGAGGATCGACATCCCCGGGCACTCGGAGCGCGTGGTCCGGATTTTTGGGCTTCGAGCTGGTCGGAGTTCGGCCCTCGGATCGAGGCGGCGATGGATTGGGGCGAAGTGACGCGTGACGAAGACCGTCGGGTTTGTCTGTTTCGCAACGGACGCCTGGAAGAAGCCTACTGGACGTACAGCTACAGCCCGGTCCTCGACGACGAGGGGCGAATCGGGGGGACGCTCTTGTCCGTGCACGATGAGACCGGTTGCTTCATCGGTCGCCGCCGCCTGCGGACGCTCAGACGAATCGCAGCTCGAGCGGCGCCGCGCCGCGATGAGGCCGCCGCCTGGGCGGCGGCCCTGGAGGTCCTGGCGGACAATTCGTACGACGTACCCTGGGTGGTTGGCTACGCCGTTGCGACCAGCGAGCGCGGCGTAAAGCTCGTGGGTCGTCACATCGCCGGCCATTCGTCGAACGGAGCCGAGCTGACGAAGGACGCCGGCATCGACGCGCAGCCGTGGCCGATCCGCGAAGT
>DASWGX010000311.1:0-2850 GCA_036393455.1 Polyangiaceae bacterium | reverse complement strand
GAGCGCGGCGATTTCTTCCTCGTTGCCGATCAAGTCCCAGTCGCGTGGCGCACGAAACTCCGGGAAATGGATGCGGATCGCGCGGCTACCGATCAGCAGCATGACCGTGGGCCAGCGGGCTCACCACTCGCGGCGCCCCGGGCGCGCTCACCCGAACCGAGTCCCGACGGCAAGCTCCAGCACCTCGTCGGTGGGACGCCCGTCACGGACCGCGTTCACGTCGATCCCGAGCGCCGGAGCTACCTCGAAGCTCGCATCGCGCGGATGAAGCATGGTCGTGCACGTGCCCGTCTGAGCGTCGCAGGTTTCGCCGAACGAGGCGAAGCACGACCCGAAGCTCTCCCATGAGCCCGTCGCATCGCAGCGGTAGATGATCTCGTCGGCGGAGAAAGGCTCGCACCGGTAGGTGCCGGGAACACACTGGTAGCAATTGCCCTCGTAGCAAGCGAGAGTACTGCCCGCGCAAGCCGCTTGCGCCACCCAGAAGCCGTCTATGCACTCTTCCGGCGTGGTGGGGTTGCCGCACTGCCGGGGCACGGGCTCGGGCACCACGCACTCGACCGCGTCCGTCCCGTCGCAGGCGAGCACGCCGCACTCATCGCATCCGGCCCCCACGGTTCCCCCGATGTTCACCTCGCAGCCGCCGCACTCGTTGTGCTGGAAGGTGTAGTCGTCGTCGTCGCAATCGTCACCGGGTGCCGGGGCGCAATCGATCGTCCCGTGGCCGTCTCCATCGCCGTCAATCGCCACGACGTCGCCCCCGACGCATTCACAATTGGGATCGGTCGTCGAGCACTCCGTCTCGCCGCCAGCGCCGGCATCTCCCCCGCCGCCGGGCATTCCACCGCTCCCGCCCGCTGTGCGCCCGGTGCTGCCCGTTCCATTGTCGCCTGCATCCCCGGTCGAGCCCGACGAGTCAGGACTGCCACCCTCACCGCCCTCGCCGATACGGGCTCCCGCCTCGCCGCTGTCGCCGGCCTGACCGGCTTCTCCGCCGCTGCCGCCCGAGAAATCCGAAAAGTCGCGGTCCGGCTTGGTGCAGGCGACGAGCACGAAAAGCGCGCACAGGCTCGGCCGCAACAGGCGCCGAGCTCGACGGGCGCCGGTCTGGATGCAGGAGTTGGGGATGCGCATGGTCGTAGTCCTCAAAAGGTGCCGCTGAGCCCCACCTCGCCCAGACCGACGAAGGGCCGCACTCGCCGCACCGCCGGCGCAGAATCCCTCTTGCTCGAATCCGTGAGCAGCAGCACGAGCCCCGTCGCGATGCCCGCCGCTCCAACGCCGAAGCCGACGATCGACAACGTTCCGGCGGTCGCTGCATCCGCGTCGAGCGCATCGATTTCGTCCGCCTCAGCTTGCCCGCAGTCACCGAGGTCGATGCAGTCCTCGTACATCTGGTCCGCGTCGGACGACTTGCTGCCGCGCTGGACCGCGAAGAAGACGCCGAGGCCCGTTCCCACGACGCCGAGGCCGAGGGCGCCGTAGGCGGCAACGCGCCGCGCATTGCCGCCGCCCGAGTCGGCAGGGCTAGCCGGAGCCGAGCTCGGCTGCGCCACGGGCTCGGACGCGGCATTCGGGACGGCCGCGGGCGGCGCGAACTGGTGCTCCACGGCGGAGCCGGAGCTCGCCTCGAAACCCCAGCGTATGTCCTCGAACCCCGCGCGCGAAAGTACGAGCTCGTGGCGCCCGGCGCGCAGGCGCAGCAGCGTGGGGTCGGTTGCAACGTCGTAGCGATTCATGACCGTCGCGCCGGAAAGGGGAACACGCCTGTCCATCAGCACGTCACCCACCGCGAAGCCGCGAAGCGTCACTTCGACGGCGCCGCTGCGCAGCGTGTCGAGATCGCGTTGAACCTGCGCGCGCTCTTCCGGCGCCAGCTCCGCGCCACTTTCCGCGAGATAGCGCTCGAAAGCGTCGATCGCCTCGCCGTCGCGCTCGAGCTTCATCGCGCAGAGGCCGAGATTGCCGAGAACCTTCCACGACGGTGAACCCGCGTACGCGGCCTTGAACTCGCGATACGCTTCCTCGTATCGAGCTCCGTCCGGATCTTGAAGCAGCGCCACGCCGGCATTGAAGTGCGCGCGCGAGTCTTCGGTGATTTCCACTTCTGCCATCGCCGTTGCGGGCAACGCCAAGAACAAGATGACCGGAACTACGAAACGCAGCATGCCTTTTGACCTGGGCGCTCGAGTATTTCCGAGCGCCGCCTCAGGTTAGCTCAGGCGCCTCTCGCGCGGGGCCATGATTTCACTTTGCTCGCCCACCCCTGCCAGGCGAAACGTTGCCGATCCTGATGCACCTGCCGTAACCCCTCGGGGCGCGGCAGTCCGCGGACGGTGCCCCGGGGGGCAAGAGGTGCGAGAGGTGGGTGCGCGGACGACCGTCGTTGAGGCCTGGTCACCATCGCATGGCCGTGTCTGACCGAGTTCGCGAAGGGCCCGGCAGCCGCGCGGAACATTCCCCTCCTCGTCACATGAAAACCTAAGCAATCTCGAGTGCTTTCCATGAACACGCACGGCGAGAGTTTTTTGCACTTCGCCATTGCGAGGAATGGGTGCACGATGATCGCTTTCTCGCCGTCGACCACGGAGCGCCTAGGCATGGAACCAGAAGGGCAACGAAACGGAGGCTCTCGCTGCCTTCTCGAAACAGGCCGCGCGGGGATCACTCCCCGAGGTGTGGGTCTCGTCGGGTCGGCCGCGGTGGCTTGGTGCGGGCACGTTCAGGAGCATAGAGTTCACTGCGAGTGAACGCTCGGGGGGCGTCATGGTGCAACGGAACGACGACGAGCGGGAGCTCGGAGCGTGGCTCGGGTCGATAGCCCCGGGACGCGCAGCATGCGTCTTCTCG
>DASWGX010000310.1:0-2498 GCA_036393455.1 Polyangiaceae bacterium | reverse complement strand
CGCGGGTGCGATCGGTTCGAAGCAGAAGGAAACCATTTTCGAAGCTCTGGCTCTCGTCATGTCAAATAGGGACGGCTCCCGAGGCTTTCCTGCGATGGAGGAAAGCCTCGGGAGCCTTGCTTGTTCGGGTAGGTACTGACTGTGCTTGGTTGCGATCCCGGGTGCGTACCGGAGAGCTTGGAACTCAACCGGGGTTGTTGGCCCCGTCGCGGTGGTCGTCGATTTCATCCGCGCTGAGGCCGTAAACTTCTCCTATTGCGTCGATGCCGTCTTGGAGCTCGTCGAGCTCGTCCATGTCGCTCAAGATCTCGTTGACGGTGCCGGTGCCGTCGGTCGACAAATGCAAGAGCGAGAGGATTTCTTCGAGCTCGGTATCCGTGACGATGCGGGCGCCGCCGTTCGCCGTGCTGAGCGGGCCGCTCGCCGGGTCCGCCACGCCGTAGAAGCCGGCGGCGAGGCCGAGGCCTTCGGCAAGCTCGTGCATCGGGCCGAGCCGTTCCTCGAGCGTCGTGGCGGCCGCGAGCTCGGTGTGCGCCGCGTTCGCGTAGAAGATCACTCGCGCCGTCACGCCGCGTTCCCAGGTTTCGAACGCGTCGCGCAGGGCGTCGTCGCGCTCTTCTTCGCACGCGGGCGAAGCCGCGTACGCCTGCGCCTCGATCAGGGCCTGGCGAATGCTGCCGTTGTCGCCGTCGTAAAAGCCCATCGCGAAGACGTAGTTGCCGGAGTGAACGTTGCGGTTCTCTTCCGGAGTCGTGCTTGCTCCGGAGCCCGGGTTCAAGTTCGGGTTGGCGCCGAACGCCGCCGCGATGCTCTGAACCGTCACGGGTGTGATCGCGCCGGCGGTGAGCCCGGCCGCGTAGTTGTAGAGCGCACCTCCGGCGAATAGACCCTTGTCGACGATCTGGCGGTACTCGACCGCTCCGGTGCTGAAGATGCGGAACGTGGCGGCGGTTGGATCGGGGTCGATGTCGACGGCGCCTCCGCTCACGCCGGGGTCGAACGTTTCGCCTTGGTCGGCGACGAAGTCTGCGAAGAGGTCGTCGAGCACGCCGGCGTAGTGAGCCGTCGTGATGTCGGCGAGGCTGGGGTCGCCCGCTTCGAACAGGTCTTCGAGCGCGACGACGGTGGTCGGGCTCGCCGGATCCTCCGCCGTTTGCAGAGCCGAGACGAGAGCCTGCAACTGTGCTCGAAGCGCAAGCGCCTCGGCAGCGTTGGTTGCGAAATCGGTTGCGTCCCAGGTGCCGGGCTCCACCGTGCATCCCACGGGCTCCTCGCCACCGCTGCCACCGTCCCCGCCGCTGCCACCGTCCGCGCTGGTGCCGCCTTGACCTGGATCGCCGCCCGCGCCGTCGCCTCCGGTGCCCGTCGTTCCTCCCGTGCCGGTCATCCCGCCCGCGCCCTGCGCCGCACCCCCGGTGCCCGTGGTGCCGCCCGTCGTGGTGCTCGTCGAGCCATCGCCGCCCATGCCGCCGGCTCCGGTCGGAGAGCCCGCGTCATCGTCGTCGCCCCCGCAGCCGAAAGCCGTGGCAAGCGCCAGCAAGCAGGTGCCGAAGAGAATCGTCGACGTATTGAGGACTGCGTTCCTCGGTTGGGTCATGAGAAAAGTCCGTCCTTTCTGAGCCCTGCACGCGGGTCCAGTACTCCGCGAGGGGGCGACTTCATGAAGATGAAATTGAAAATCATTTTCAATACGGCGCTACGTACAGCAGGGCGGGGCGAGCTGTCAAAGGAATTTTTGGGGTCAGCCAATATTTTTCGCTGGCGGCGCCCCGCGCGGCGGTCGCGACCGCCGGCTCCCGTCAACGACGAAAGGGGGCGCCGGGGCCGCTCAGCGTCCCCGGCGCCAGGCCTCGAGCCTCTCCTTGAGCGTCCGCTCGAAACCGTGCTCGCTCGGCTCGTAGAAGCGCTGTTCGACGAGGGCGTCGGGCAGGTACGTTTCACCCTGGACGTGGCCTTCGGAAAAGTCGTGAGCGTAGCGGTAGCTTTCGCCGTAGCCATGATCGCGCATCAACCCCGTGACGGCGTTGCGCAGCTTGAGCGGAACTGGCAGCGCGCCGCGCTCGGCGATGCTGGCCTTGGCCGCCGTGAAGGCTCTATACACGGCGTTCGACTTGGGCGCGCACGCTAGATAGACGCAGGCGTGCGCGAGCGGAAAGATACCTTCGGGCATTCCCACGCGGCGAAAGGCGAGATCGGCGTTGACCGCGACGCCGAGCGCGTCGGGATCGGTGTTGCCGATGTCCTCGCTGGCAAAGATGATCATGCGGCGCAGGATGAAGAGAGGGTCGTCGCCGCTTTCGAGCATGCGCATCAACCAGTACACGGCGGCGTCGGGATCGCTGCCGCGCATGGATTTGATGAAGGCGCTGATGACATTGTAGTGTTCTTCGCCGGCCTTGTCGTAAAGTAGCGTGCGCTCTTCCGCGGCGCGGGCGACCAGAGCGAGCGTGAGCGGTTCGTCTCCGCTGCGTTCTTCGGCGAGCATGGCGCCCGCACTC
>DASWGX010000309.1:0-4654 GCA_036393455.1 Polyangiaceae bacterium | reverse complement strand
GCGGGAGCAGG
The DNA here is from genome assembly GCA_036393455.1 of Polyangiaceae bacterium. GTDB lineage: Bacteria > Myxococcota_A > Polyangia > Polyangiales > Polyangiaceae > DASWGX01. The sequence goes on along the minus strand of DASWGX010000309.1, from coordinate 4,643 downwards.
ACAGGACATCCTTTGCTGTTTTTGCGTGGGGTGGTTCGCGGCCCCGTGTTACGAGGGGGATGCTCGGCACTCGAGCTCCGTGGCCCGTGCCAGAAATCCCTGCCTCGAACAGGATGGACGTCGTGAACGGTAGAGGCCAAAGCTCCGACGACATCATCGCCCTTCACGGAGTCGGCAAGCGGTACGGTGCGAAATGGGGGCTCCGCAACGTCGAGCTTCGCATCCAGCGTGGCGAAACGGTTGCCTTGCTCGGGCCGAGTGGCTCGGGAAAGACCACGTGTCTGCGGCTGATCAACCGTCTGCTCGAGCCGACCGAAGGCCGGGTCGAAGTGATGGGACGCGACGTCGCGGATTCGGACTCGAGCGACCTCCGTCGCGGCATCGGGTACGTGATTCAAGACGTGGGGCTCTTCGCCCACTACAGCGTGGAACAAAACGTCGCCGTCGTGCCGACCTTGCTCGGTTGGGCGCGGGCGCGAGCCGAGGCGCGGGTTCGCGAGCTGCTCGAGCTCGTCGGTTTGCCCGCCGGACAATACGCCGCGCGTTACCCGGCCGAGCTCAGCGGCGGACAGCGGCAGCGCGTCGGCATCGCGCGCGCCCTCGCCGCCGATCCGCCCATCGTGCTCTTGGACGAGCCCTTCGGCGCGCTCGACCCGATCACGCGCGAACAGCTGCAGGAACAGTTCATCGAGCTAGCGGGACAGCTCGGGAAAACGTTCGTGCTCGTCACGCACGACGTCGTCGAGGCGGTGCGTCTAGCCCACCGCATCGCGATCTTGGACCAAGGCAGGTTGATTCAGTTCGCGACCGCGGAAACCATCGTCAAGGAGCCGGCTTCGGACCTGGTGCGAGCGCTCTTCGCGCCACGCTCGAATCCCATCGAACGTTTGCGCAAGGCGAGCGCGTCGTGACGGAAACCCTGGCCGCCGTCGGCATCGCGACGCTCGAGCACCTGGAGCTCACGGCGCTCGCGCTCGTCATGGCGGCGCTGATCGGCGTTCCGCTCGGCGCCTATCTGACGCGCTTCCGCGAGCTCTCGGGTCCGGTTCTGGGGCTCGTCGGCGTGTTTCAGACCATCCCCAGCCTGGCGCTCCTGGGACTTCTGATTCCGGTGCTCGGTATCGGCGCAAAGCCCGCCCTCGTCGCGCTCTACCTGTACGCGCTCTTGCCCATCGTGAGAAACACCTTCGCCGGTCTCGACTCGATCGACCCCGCCGTGCTCGATGCCGCACGCGGCATGGGTATGCGGGAGCGCCAGATCCTGGTGCGCATCTCCCTTCCCCTCGCGCTGCCCGTCGTGATGGGAGGCATCCGCACCTCCACGGTGATGTGCGTCGGCCTTGCCACGCTCGCGGCGCTGATCGGTGCGGGCGGCCTCGGACGCTTCATTTTCCGCGGCATCTCCATGGTGGACAGCGAGCAGATCATGATGGGCGCGGTTCCCGCGGCACTCCTGGCATTGTTGCTCGACGGCCTTTTGGGCCTGCTCGAACGGCGGCTCCTCCCGCGCGGCGTGAGGCGCGGCAGTTGAAACGGACATTGCTCGGAATCGCCGGCCTCTTCGGCTTCGTCGTCGCGAGCGTGGCACTGTTCGCCGTCGTCTTCGCGCTGGTCGATCTCCGGGAGAACCGCTCCCCGCGAACCATCAGCATCGGCTCCAAGGCGTTCACGGAGAGCATCGTGCTCGCCGAAGTGATGGCCGAGCTCATCGAACGGAAGACCGATATTCGCGTGATCCGCCGCACGAACCTGGGCGGAACGCACATCGTGTTCGAGGCTCTGCGCGCCGGCGAAATCGACCTCTACCCCGAATACACCGGCACCGGGCTCGTCGCGATCCTGAAGCTCTCCGCCCAGGGCGACGCCGAGCGGACCTTTCGCAGCGTGAGCCAGGAGTTTTCACGGCGCTTCGCGCTCAGCTGGCTCGCGCCGATGGCCTTCAACAACACCTACGCCCTGGCCGTCACGAAACGTAAATCGCGCGAGCTCGCGCTCGAGCGCATTTCCGATCTCACTCGCCACCCGGGACTCGTGGCCGGCTTCGCCTCCGAGTTCATGGCGCGAGAGGACGGCTACCCCGGCCTGATCCGTCGCTACGGGCTAGAGCTCGATGCCCGCGGCATGGAAGCCGGGCTGATGTACGGCGCCGTAGCCACCGGCGAGGTCGACGTCATCAGCGCCTATGCCACCGACGGCCGCATCGACAAGTTCGGCCTCGTCGTGCTGGAAGACGACCGCGGCTTTTTTCCCCCGTATCACGCGGCGCCGCTCGTTCGCCGCGAAACGCTGGAAGAGTTCGCCGAAATCGCGCCGGCGCTCGCCGTGCTCGCCGGAAAGCTGACCGACGCCGAAATGCGCCGCGTCAACGCCGCGGTCGACATCGGTGGAAGGACGCCGGAAAGCGTGGCGGCGGAAATCGTGGCGAGGTTGCTGGAAAGCGAACCGTGAACGCGCTCGGCAAGACGTAGCGTCACACCCCGCTCACTACGACCACGACTCTGCGGACGTGAGCGCGCGCTCGGTGCTCGAAAAGGTAGATCCCCTGCCATGTTCCGAGCCCGAGCCCTCCCTCCACGATGGGAATCGTCTCGCTCGTGCGCGTCAGCGATGCGCGCGCGTGCGCCGGCATGTCGTCCGGTCCTTCGTCGTCGTGTTCCCAGCGCCGCGACTCGGGCGCGAGGTCCGAGAACCAGCGCTCGAGGTCGCGCAAGACGGCGGGATCGGCGTTTTCCTGGATCACGAGGCTCGCCGAGGTGTGTTGAACGAAGACGCTGGCGATGCCGGTGCGAACTCCGCTCTGCTGAACGACGCGCTCCACCTCGGCCGTGAAGTTCGAGAACCCCTTGCCGCGCGTGGAAAGCTCCAGCACTTCCTGATGGATCAGCACGGGCGCGGTATGCCCCGCTTTGCCTTGGCGCGCCAGGGTTGGCGCGCCGACGACGAGCTAGCCAGCGTCGGCTTGTGCGGCCTGGGTGCAAACTCCCCAACCCGACGGGAGGTTGCTGGTGGCCTGGCAGCGGCCGCTTCCGCACTCGGAGGTCGAATCGGTGGTGTTGCAAAGCTTGAGGCAGGTTTCCGTGGCTCGCGAACAGACGAAGCTCCAGGCGCACGGACAGCTCTCCCCCGCCTTCCCGCTTCCCGGCGGGACACAGCTGGCGGTGCCGTCGGAACGGACGACCGTGCATGCCGTACCCTCAGCGCAACGGCACGACTCCCCCGCCGGACACGGGTACGGATCGCCGAGACTGCAATTGTCGGCCTGGGCGCAGACGGGAACCACGGCCGTCGGCCCGGCGTCGCTGCTGCCGGTGTAGAGCGGGCGCTCGGCGCAGAACGAGCCCTCGTCGCACGTCGCGTCGCTCGCGCAGCAGTAGGGCTGGCAGCGGCCGGCCTGGCCCTCGGCAACGCAAGCGAGCCCCGCCGCGCAGTCGGCCGCAGACGCGCACGGCATCCCCGCTTCGACGCGGCCGCCTCTGCCGCAAGTCCGCACCGGTTCTTCGTCGTCGAGCGCGACGCGACAGGCAAAGCCGCTCGGACGAGGAGTGTTGCCCCCGTCGATGGTCGCGTCGACACCCGCGTCGCTCGGCGCAGCTCCGCTGCCAGTCGTGCCCGAGGTCGCGGAAACACTGCCACCTGAGCCGCGATCGCCTCCCGCACCGCTGCTTCCCTCGCCCGCGGCGCCGCCGTCGCCGAGCCCGAGCTCCCCCGCCTGACCGCCCAAGCCGTCGTCGGGCCCGCCGCTCTGCCCCCCGGCGCCACCCACCCCGTCGGCGCCGTCGTTGGGCGCGCCCGCTGCTCCGCCCGAGCCCGATACATCGACGGAGCTCGTTCCGGCTCCCGACGATGTTCCAGCTTCACCGCTGGGCGAGTTCGAGCTGCCTCCCTCCGAGTAGTCGGAACAGCCGTCCGGGTCGTCCGGCACGCAGCTCCCCACGCCGCAAAGGGGGTTCAGGTCCTGCCCCGAAGCGCCTCCCCGCTGGCCGCCGCCGTCGATGGTCGTGTCGATCTGGCTGCGTCCCGCCGCGCCTCCGCCGCCGCGCTGGCTATCGTCCGAGCCGTCGCGATTCGCGTTGCCCGAACAAGCCCAAGCGTAGCTCAGGGCCACGAGCCCGACCAAAACGAGGGCGCTGGTTCTTCGGATGCGCATTGCGTGATGGCTGGTGTCGACGCGAAAGGAGCTTGCCGGAAACCCCTGCAAGCTGCCACCGGCGTCCGTTGAGGCTAGCACCAATGCGGCAGCCGAGCAGCACGCTCGGCGGCGCGGCGCGAGCCTCGCGGTCTTCGACGCTATGACTTCGCTGTCAGGGGGTTTCGAGCTCCGGCGCGGGGGCGATGCTGCTACCGGAAGCGCGACGCAAGGCCCTAATCCGGCGTAGCCGGAACCAAAAAAGGAAGTTTCGGCACTGGGCTGTCAGGTATCAGGCGTCAGGCGTCAGGCGTCAGCCGGGCTCGGCGTTCAGCGACTGAATGAAACGGTAGAGCATGCGCCTGACTTCGCTGATTTCCTCGGCGAGGTGGGCGTGAGCGTCGGATGGCAAGTGACCGAGGTCGCGAGCGAGAAGGAGCTGATAGTCGAGCTCGCTCGTGGAACCAGCGGCGATGCTGAGGAATCGGGCGAGCTCCTTGTCGCCGCTGCGTCCGCA
>DASWGX010000308.1:0-6828 GCA_036393455.1 Polyangiaceae bacterium | reverse complement strand
CTCCCGAGTGTCCAGATCAGACGACGGATGACTTGGTGTGGCTCCAAGAGCATACGGCTGAAATCGTTGCCAACCAACGAGAGCGGCGAGTGCCGTGCGGAGGAGTCGAGCGGAACCGAATTCATATCGTGTCCGGCAGCCACGGCGTCGACCTGTGGGTGATTAATCGCGGCGTCACCCCCGCACCGACCAAGGAACAACTGGTCTCGCTGGTCCGCAAGGCGCTAGCCGAGCTGTAGATGCGCCTAGCCTCCTGGGCGCTGCCCAGAGGGCGCTGCTCAGCCCTGTGCCCCGACGGCGAACTCGCCGACCAGGGCGTGGCGAATGCCCTGCCGCTCGTACTCGGCGACCGCGGTGCGCATCGCCGCGAGAATGTGCGGCGCCACGACGTCCTCGAGCAACCCGAGGGTTCGGCGCGTCCGGCTTCACGAATCGAGCCTGCGAGATGGCCACGTGCGGTCGAGCATGCACTCGGCTAGTGCACCTCGGCTCGAGCCCGAGGAAGGCAGCGCGACCTTGCGACGCCTGTTGGAGCGAGTTTTAGGGCCCGGTCGTCGTGGCGAGCTTCGCGGGCTCGTCGACCCCCACCCGCGAAGGGCGGCCCCGCATCGGGCCGCGCACGTACTGGCGCCGCACGGCGGCCACGGTTAATGTTCACAGGCAGATGCAGGCGTTCGAAGCGAAGCCGCCCCCGCTCACCACGGGACCCGAGGGCGTGATCCGCGTGTCAGGTACGCGCGTTTCTCTCGAGACCGTGGTGTACGCTTTTGATTCCGGCAGCACCGCGGAGGAGATTGTTCAACAGTATCCGTCGCTGTCGCTCAGCAACGTATACGCCATCATTTCGTACGTGCTGGACAATCGCGAGAGCGTCGACGCGTACGTCGCGGAGCGGCGCAAGCTAGCCGACGCGCTGCGAGCAGAGATCGAAGCGCGCTGGCCTTCGCACGGCCTTCGCGCGCGCCTTCTTGCGCGAGGCGCGAAGGCTCCCGGCGGATGATCCGCCTGCTCGTTGACGAGGACTTCAACAACGACATTCTTCGCGGCCTGCGCCGGCGCGTGCCCGATATCGATGCGCAGCGCGTACAGGCAATCGGTCTGGGCGGCGCGGATGACCGCGTTGTGCTCGCGCACGCGGCGGCGGAGGACCGTGTCGTCTTGACGCACGATGTTTCGACGATGGTGGGCTACGCGTATCAGCGCATTCGGGCCGGCGATCGCATGCCGGGCATCATCGTGGTCGCACAGTCCATGCTCGCGAGGGCCGCGATCGAGGATCTGGTCATCGTCCTCGGGTGCAGCACCGCCGAGGATTGGCGGGATCAGGTCAGCTTCCTGCCGTTGCGATAGACCGCATCTCTGGCGAGCTGCCAGCGAGGTCAGAATCACCAGACGATGTCTGGCGAATCTCGGGGCGCCGGCCCACGCGGGGGACGGCGCGGACGATGAAGGCAACCGCCTACCTCCAACAACAGTAGGTGACGTGACGCAAGAAGAACGCCCAGGGCCGTCGCTGGCCGGAGCTTACCTCTGCGTCGCTGTCCTCGAACCCGAGAGCAAGGTGGCCATGAACATTCAACCGAAGCGCCGAGTCGAACCTCTGAATGAACAGCACCGACCCGGTGTGCGCCTCTTCGACGGAGCGGCCGAGCGCTTTCTTGGCACGATGCCGGAAGCGAGCGGCTCACCTCCTTCTCGAACGCCTTCATCACGTCCGCGCACAGCGCGCTGTCGTAGCCGCACAGCACACGCTGCCGCCACGGCAGCGAGCACACCCACTGCCGCACGGGCTCCCCCATGGGCAGCACTCCCTGCACCAGATTCAGGGCCGTATCCGTCATTCGCCGCCCGAGGCAACCGAAGCGCCTTTTCCGAGCCATGAAGCCTGCACCACACGACGACAAGCCCCTGTGCGGTTCGAGGGCAAACGAGCTTGGCGTGCGCTCTGGCGTGGACATCACCGCGGACGAGGCCGTTTACAGGACGGGAACCGAACTCGACGGGCTACTGTAACGCTCAACTTCTTGGACGGCTCACAGTGGCAGGCCTGGGCGCAGGGACCACGGGAGGCGAGACGCCGGACTCCGGCAATGACCAGAAATCGATCGAGTTCACCGGCCTGGTTCGGGTATGCTCCGACCCGTCCGGGGCGTGGGCCAGGGCAAAGGAGGACGCATGATACGTCTCATCACGGTTTGCATTGCGGGATTCAGTCTGTCGTGCTCGGGCACGAGCGGTGAAGGCTCGGCCGCCGACGACGGCACGGGGACGACGGGATCGGGCGGAGGGGGCTCCACGCCGTCCGGCGCAAGCAGCGGCGGCGCGAGCAATGGCGCGGCGAGCGGCGATGAAACGGGCAGCGGTGGCGGTACGGTGGACGCGGGTGGCGTCGGCGCGACGGGCGGTACCGGCGGCGCGGGCGGCATGCCGTCGGAGTTGGTGCCGCTGCCACCCGGTAGCCGCGAGCTCGACGGCGTCGTCAATCTGGTGGACGCGGGCGCGGCGGCCGAGCTCGACGCTTTCATGCTGAACGACGCCGCGGTGCCGTACTGGCAGGGCGGCCTGAACGCGTCCGCCAACTTGTTTCTCGAGCACTACGTCGAGGAGTACGACTTCGTCTACTTTCTGACCGATCATGCGCTCGAGGGGAGCGCGATCGGCAAGTTCCAAAACGTGACTCGGCACGCGATGCCCGGCACGGGCCTCGACTTCGACTCGGAACGGGAGGGCTACAAGACCAACGGTCGCATCCGCGGCGTGATGGGGGTTCAGTATCGGCCCGAAAGGTACGGTCCGTTCGGCCACGAGATGGTGCACTATTGGGCGAACAATCTCGATGCTTCGTTCGGCTTCGGCGTCGGCCTCGTCGACGACGTCGGATCGCATTGGGGCTACGCCGGCGTGCACGGGGTGCTCGGCGGTTTCGATCCCTCGACGCTCGGCTGCGAAACGCCGGCGGGTGCAGCGCCGCCGGACTGCGAGCCGAGCGAGAACGGGCGCACGCGCTACCTCGTCGATTTCTTCTATCCGCAGGACAACGGTGTGGCGACCCCCTGCGGTCCGCTCGAGCTCTACTTGATGGGGCTCATCCCGCTTTCAGAAGCGCCGGCGGAGATTCCGATACTGGTCGAGGCCGAGGCGCTCTACGACACCTACGACGAAGAGACCGGCACCCTGATCGTCGAGGCAAGCGGCGTGAACGACGTGCAAGTCTCGGACATCGTGGCGCGGCACGGCACGGTCGTCGAGCTTGCGGAAGACCAGCGCGCTTTCCGCGCCGCCTTCGTCGTTGTTTCCGCGGAACCCGTCGCCGACACGCTGCTCGCCGAAGTCGCGCAGTGGGCGGCGGTGCACGGCAATCGCGCGGAGAACCCGCGCATCCTCTCCTTCGAAGCGCTGACCGGCGGTCGCGCGACGCTCGACACGCGGCTCGGGCCGCGCCGCGCGGTGACGGACCCGGTCCCGCCCGTGCGCGTGCCCGCGAGCTGCGACGTGTACGCGCAGGACTGCGCGGCGGAAAAGGGCTGCTACTTTGGCGCGCGCAACGGCGGGGTCTGCGCCCTTTCGCGGGGCCGCACGCGGGACGAGCCCTGCAACGGCTCCTTCGATTGCGCGCCGGGGCTCGACTGCGTCTCGAGCCAGTCCGGCGGAGCGAGCGCCTGCGAGCCCTACTGCAACCCCGATGAGACCGCGCCCGACGCGTGCGCCACCCAGTGTAGCTGGTTCAGTATCAGGGATGAAAACGACGTTATCGTGGCCGGGGTCTGCCAGGCTCCTTGAGTGCCGCGGCCGTTTCGTTGGCGGAGTTGGAGTTCGGAGAGCTCCTTCGCGTCGTTTTCGGGAACGACGGTTGCGCAGCGTGAGCCCTCGCTTCGCGGCGCGCTCGCTTCGGAGAATCCACGCCTTCGCCCGCCTCCGGGCCCGATGATAGACTCGGCCCCGATGTCGGAAAACGTGGCAGAGCTCGAAGGCCATCGCGCGGCGCTCACCGGCCATTGTTACCGCATGCTCGGCTCCGCGGTGGACGCGGACGACGCGGTTCAAGAGACGATGGTGCGCGCCTGGCGTAGCCTCGATCGCTTCGGGGGTCGTTCCTCGCTCAGGACCTGGCTCTACAAGATCGCGACCAACGTGTGCCTGGGTGCGCTCGGCGAACGGTCGCGTCGCGCGCGGCCGATCGAAGACGGTCCGATCGGCTCCGTCGAGGATGAGCTCGAGACGCGGCCGCGCACCCACTGGCTCGAGCCGGTACCGGATGCCCGCGTGCTACCGGCGGACGCCGATCCCGCCGAGGCGGCGGCACTGCGCCAGAGTATTCGCCTCGCCTTCGCGGCGGCGCTCCAGCACCTTGCGCCGAAGCAGCGCGCCGCGCTGCTGCTCGCGGACGTCCTCGGCTTTTCCGCGGCGGAGATCGCCGAGACGCTCGAGACGAGCATCGCCGCGGTCAACAGCGCGCTACAGCGCGCGCGAGCGACGCTGGCGGCGCGCGACCTCGGCGAGGTGCGCGAAGCGGGCTCGGGCGCGGACGCCGAGCTGGTCGATCGCTACGTCGCGGCGTTCGAGCGCTACGACATCGACGCCTTGACGGCCTTGCTCCACGAGGACGCGACGCTGTCGATGCCCCCGTACACGCTATGGCTGCGCGGGCACGACGCCATCCGCGCCTGGTTGCTCGGCAAGGGCGTCGGATGCCGCGGCTCGCGACTCGTCCGGACGGCCGCCTGCGGCTCGATCGCTTTCGGGCAGTACCGGCGAGCTCCCGAGGGCGGGCACATGCCGTTTGCGCTCATCACCCTCGAACTGCGCGGCCGCCGTTTCGCCGCGATGACGCACTTCCTCGACACCGAGACGCTGTTCCCGCTGTTCGACCTGCCGGCCAGCCTCCCGGCGTAGCCCGCCCGTCGATTTTTTTTCGCACGGACCGATGATTGTTCTCGGCCCCGGGAGTCCATAGGAGCGAGCGAGCTTTCAAGGAGCAAGACATGTCGATCCAAAAGCTGAACCCCTACCTGAACTTCGACGGCAAGGCCGAGCAGGCCATCAAGCTCTACGAGCGCACGCTCGGCGCCAAGTGCGACGGGATCATGCGCTTCAGCGAGATGCCCGGCGCCAAGCCGGACTCGGAGGGTGCCAATCGAGTGATGCATGCCGAGCTCCGGGTCGGCGGAGGGGTGATCATGGTGAGCGACGCTCCGCCCGGCATGCCCTCTTCGCCGGGCGGTGACGTGAGCGTCGTTCTGCACTTCGACGACGAGGCGGACACGGAAAAGAAGTTTCAGGCCCTCGCCGAGGGCGGCAAAGTGACGATGCCGCTAGCGGACACGTTCTGGGCCGCCAAGTTCGGCATGCTCACCGACGCCTATGGCATCAAGTGGATGTTCAACTGCGAGAAAAAGAAGGGCTGATTCGTCCGGGCGCCGCCCAGTCCAAGAAGGACCAGTCCAAGAAGGAGAAGGTAAATGAGCTACATCGATGGTTTCGTGATCGCCGTTCCGCAAAAGAACAAGCAGAAGTTCATCGAGCATGCGAAGCTGGGCGACAGCGTTTTCGTGGAGCTCGGCGCCGTCCGCATCGTCGAGTGCTGGGGCGACGATGTGCCCGAGGGCAAACAGACCGACTTCCGGCGCGCCGTGCAGGCCAGCGCCGACGAGGCCGTCGTTTTTTCCTGGATCGAGTGGCCCGACAAGGCGACTCGGGACGCCGCCATGGCAAAAATGGGCGACCTCATGAAGACCGATCCGCGCATGAATCCGGAAAAGAACCCCATGCCCTTCGACGGCGGCCGCTTGATCTACGGCGGCTTCACGCCGGTCGTAACGCTCGAGAAGTGAGGCGCGGCGGCGCTCAGGATTTTCGAGGCGTCGGCTTTCGGCCGTGGGGCTACGTCCGCCCCGCGCAGTGCGAGCCGCTGCTCGCTCATCTCGACCGCGTAGAGGAGCGGCGGCGCGGGGCATCGATTCGCTACCAGTGGGGAATCGGGACGGCTCGGTGGCTGGGGCGGGCTCAGTGCCGGTGCCGGTGCCGGTGCCAGTGTCGGGGTCGGGGTCGGGGTCGGGGTCGGGGTCGGTGCCAGTGCCAGTGCCAGTGCCAGTGCCAGTGTCGGGGTCGGGGTCGGTGCGGTAGGTGCCGCAGCAGGCCCGCGCCAGCTTCGCTGGCACTGGGGCCTGCACGGGCAAAAGGACGGGAGGTCGGCAGTAGGCGCTTCGAGTGCTTCATCTGCCGCTGCCCGCCGGGCGGGCGGGTCGGGTGGCCCGCCCGGCGGGCAACGAAGGAGAAATCAATGAAGCTCAAGGTTCTCGAAACCGCGCTCGAAACTATCCAAGCCTTGCGTCCGGTCATGCTGCGCATCCGTCGCGAAGACCGGGGGCTGCATCGGCAGATGACCGATGCGATGAACAGCCTGATTCTCAACCTCTCGGAGGGCGAGTACAGCGACCCGGGTACACGCAAAGCGCGGTTCCACTCGGCGTGCGGCAGCGCCAACGAGGTGCGCGGCGGCGTGCTCGCCGCCCAGGCGTGGGGCTACGTCCGCCCCGCGCAGTGCGAGCCGCCGCTCGCTCATCTCGACCGCGTGGTGGCCACGCTCTACAAGCTTACCCACTGAGCGAAGGCACCCTCTTCGCGCTCCGGCGTTTCGTCACCCTGCGCGCTGGCGAGCAGCGGAAGCGCTCCTCCTGGCGCGCCATCTTGCACGACGTCTTCGTTGCTCTGCGACGGGCAAACGAGCGCCAGCCCTGGCGAACACCGATCCAGAGTGAACATCGGTCAGGAACGCTGAGTTGGGCGGCACCTTCACAGTGAATCCGTTCCGTCCAACTTCCCGAGGTT
>DASWGX010000307.1:0-11874 GCA_036393455.1 Polyangiaceae bacterium | reverse complement strand
TTGGGCCGCGTCGTCTCTGGTGGTGGCTCGCGCTGGCGGCTCTCGGCTGCGGAGAGTCGGCCTCCGACGGCGGTGCGAACCCCGGCGCCGCGGCAAGCTCGGGCAGCGGCGGCGGTCCCCCGAGCATGGACGGCTGCAACGACGCGGAGGTCGTCATCACGGACGACACCAACTACGCCCTCGAGCATTCGCTGGCGATCGAAATGACGACGCTCAAGGACGCGACGGACCTCGCGTTCGACTGGGGCGCGCTCACCGCGGACTTTTTCGGCAAGCCGCTCGATCCGCTCATCGACGTCGATCTGGTTTTGATCTCGCTCTGGAACATGACGCCCGCGGAGCTGCAAGAGAACCTGCAGCGTGACAACCTCCCGCTCAGCGTCAACAAGGGCGCGATCACCACCTACCCGGAAGATGCGTTCACGTCGCAGAATTTGCTCGGTTTCGATCTGCTCGGGAACCCGCTGCCGGAAGAAGACTTGTGGGCGCGCTTCGACACCAACGACCCGAATTTTCAGTATCCGCAGGATTCTCACACGTTCATGCTGATGGCCAGCACGGGAACGGCGCTCGGCAAGGGCGCGCGGATGCTCTCGCTCTTCAATCTGGACCCGAGCTCGACGCAGACGGAGCTGGCGCTCACGAACGGGTCGTCCGAGCTTCAGTTTTCGGTGGGTCTATCCGCGTCCAGAAAGGTGGCGGTCCCGACGGGCAGCGCGGACCTTACCTTCGACTGGAGTCAAATGACCGTCAATGCGCTCGGCAACGAGTATCAGGCGTCGCAGATTACCGAAGCGGTCGTCGCCCACTTCGCCACCACGTCGCTGAGCGAGCTCGAGCAGCAGTTTTTGAACCTGGAGACTCTCGCGCAAGGATGGTGGTCCGGGCAAGTCGTCGCGGGGGATAGCATCGGCCTCGGTACGCTCGTCGACGACCAAGGCACGCCGTTCGCCGGCATCGATGCTACGGGGACGTGGATCGTGGCGCTGTTCTGCACGAACACCTGTAACCTCCCGGCACCCTGGTCGGTCACCATCCTCGAGCCGTGCGCCGCGCCCACACCGTGATCCTTTCGTCGAGCGGACCGCAACCCCGGCAATTGCGGTCAAAGTAGCGGCTCCGCGCGCGCCGCTTGCTTCGCTCGGGCGCTTGCTCGAGAGTCATCGAGCTTGAGCACCGCTCGCCCCGTCCGATTCACGCCCGCATTGCTGCTCCTGGGCGCGCTCGCCGGCGGACTCGGGGACGCCTCGCCGGCTCGGGCGCAGCCGGCGGTGACGGCACCGAGCGCCGTCGCGAGCGCGAAGCAACGCGCCCTCGCTCCCGCCGCCCCGAGCGTTTCGGCGGCGCCCGCCGCCTCGGCGAGTCCCGCACGCGGGACCGTGCTCTTGGGCGACACGCCCGTATTCTCACTGCGCGTCCCGCGCGCGGAACGCAGCGCCGAGGAGCGCGCCGTGGACGCGACCAGGGCGCTCGCCGAAACGCTGCGCGAAGAGGCCGGCGCGGACGTTCGCGTCGAACGCCGAAAGGACGCGGCCGTCGTGCTCTTCGGGCGAACTCCGATCGTGCACCTCTACGAGGAAGACGCGCTTGCGGCCGGCGACGCATCGCTGGACGTTCACGCGGCGAGCGTGGCTGCCTCCTTGCGCGCCGCAGTCGACTCCGAGACACGACGCTCGGCCGTGGCGAAGAGCGTTTTTTCGATTTCCCTCGTCGTCTTCCTCGGGCTCGTCGCGCTCTACCTGCTGCGTAAAATCGGCGAATTTTCGCAGCGCGGGCGCGCCTTCGTCGCCGCCCACACCGAGGGCAAGCTCGCTATCCGCATCAAGCGCATCGAGGTCGTGAGCCCCGCGACCGTGCGCAACACCGCGCTGGTCACATTGTCGGCGGGTCGATGGTTCGCCCAAGCCGGCATCCTCTACACTTGGCTCGTCGTCGCCTTCTCTCTGTTCGAGCCGACGCGTGGCTATACCGAGCGCCTCACCGGGTTCGTCACCCACCCGCTCTCCGAGCTCACACGCCGCGTCGCGGTGACGCTGCCGGTCCTGGCCGTGCTCGCCATTGCCGCGTTTGCCGTTTTCGTGCTGGTACGTTTCGTCGAGCTGTTCTTCTTGAACGTCGAACGCGGCGAAACCAGCGTTTCCTGGCTCCCCGCGGATCTCGCCGGGCCGACCAGCATCATCGTTCGCTTCGCGATCGTGCTCTGCTCGCTGGTTTTTCTGGCCCCGCTCGTGACGGGCAGCTCGGAAGGCTCACTGTCCCGCGTCGGGCTCATCGGAACCGCCGCACTCGCGCTTTCGGCCACGCCCTTGCTCGCGAACGCACTCGCCGGCAGCGTGATGCTCTTCGGACGCCGCCTGAAACCGGGCCTGCACGTCGAGGTCGACGGCCGGCGCGGGCGCATCTCGGCGATCGGGTTGCTCGATCTGAGGATCGAAGGCGCGGACCGCAGCCAAACGCGCTTTCCCCATCTCTGGACACTCTGGCGACCGCTCACGGTGCTCGGCGTCGCGCCGCGACACGCAGTGGTCGTTTCGGTAGCCGCGAGCGCGCATCGGGGCGAGGTCCGCGAGATTTTGCTTCGAATCGCTGCGCGCATCGGGCGCGAGCCTCTGGTCGAGGTCGTCGAGGCGGACCCGGAAAGCATCTTCTACCGCGTCTCGCTGATCTCCGAGGCGGCCAGCGCGCGCGCCGAGCTCGAGCGCGCACTTTTCGACGGCCTCGCGGACGCCGCGGTACCGTTCGGACGCGCCACGATGTCCGGGGTGATCGCGTGAGCGGCGGAGTCGAGGTTCTACTCGGCCTGTTGATTCTCGCCTATCTCGGCAGCGTGCTCGTCGCCGGCCGGACGATACGCGGCTTCGGGTTGCCGTCCGGCGCCGAGTACCTGGTGCTCGGGGTAGTGCTCGGGCCGCACTTGCTCGGCGTGGTGCAGCGTTCGACCGTGAAAGATTTCGAGCCTCTCCTCGGCGCGGCGGCGGCGTGGCTCGCTTTCGTCGCGGGGCTCGGCTTCAGCATCGTCGGTGAACGGCGCGTCCGCCTGAGGGGTGCCGTGCTCGGCGTCGTGTCGGCGTCCTTTGTAGCCGGGCTCGTGGGCGGGGCTCTCTTTTTTGCGCTGGGCGCGCTCGACGCGCTGTCCCCCGCGGAGCGACTGCCGGCGGCGCTCGGCGCGGGCGCCGTCTCGTGTGAGAGCACGCGCCAGGCCGTGCGCTGGATCGTCGAGCGCCACGGCGCGCGCGGCCCCGTCTCGGACGCCATGGCGGACATCGCGCGCACGAGCGCGCTCGTACCGGTCTTGGTGCTCGGAGCCATGTTCGCCATGGCTTCCGACGCGCCGCTCGAGCGGCTGGCAGCGCCCGCGCGGCTCTGCGTAGGCGCGGCGCTCGGCCTTTCGCTCGGCGTGATGGCCGCGGTGCTGCTCGGCCGCGAGTTTCGCCGCGACGAGAGTTGGGGGCTCTTGCTCGGAACCACGCTGCTCGCCGCGGGCGTCACCACGCGTCTCGGGCTTTCGGCGATGACGACGCTGTTCGTGATGGGGCTCACGCTGTCCTTCGTTTCGCGTCATCGCTTCGAAATCAAGCTGATGGTGGAGCCCACCGAGAAGCCCGTGATGCTGCCGGTGGTGCTCTTCGCCGGAGCGTACGTGGACTTCGACGCCGTCGCGTGGCTTCCGGCGCTCGTCGCCGTAGCGCTCGCGGCGCGTGTGGCGGCCGAGCTCGTGCGCGGAGTGGCGTTCACGAAGCTCGTCCAGGGCGCCAAGGGCGCCGGGCCCCTGATCGGGCTCGGACTCGCCTCGACGGGAAGCATTTCGCTGGCCGTGGCGTTCAGCGCGTTCATCCGTCTGCCCGGAGCCGCGAGCAGCCTCGTGCTCGCCATCGCGGCGGCCTCTCTGGTCTTCGGCGAAATGGTCGCTCCAGCGCTGCTCAGGCGCGCGCTCGAGCGTGCCGGGGAGACGCGCGCGGTCGCTCCCGTCGAGCCTTCTCCTCTCTCTTCGCCGCGCGCGGCGCCTCCGCGCGCCGAAGGGACGGGGCCCGCGCCATGAGCGCCCAAGGCGAACCGGAGAAGGGGTTCGGAAGCCGCTCGATTCAGGCGCTCGCCTTGGCGGCCACGTTCGGCGTTCTGTTCGCGGCGACGCGGCTGGCTCCCGAGTTCGAGGGGCACCTTCGGACCGTTTCGGCGGTCGGCTTCCTCCTGCTCGCCGGCACACTCTTGAGCGAGCTGCTCGAGATCATCGGCCTGCCGCACCTGTCGGGCTACCTCTTGGCCGGCGTGCTCGGCGGGCCGCACGTCCTGCACCTGGTCGACCATCACACCGTCGAGGGCTTGTCCCGAGTGAACGCGCTCGCGCTCGCGTTGATCGCGCTCGCCGGCGGCGCCGAGCTCCGCATCGATACTCTGCGCGGCCTCTCCAAGAGTCTCGGAGTCGCCATGCTGGTGCAATCGGTGTTCGTGCTGGCCGCCAGCGCGGGCGCGTTCGTCGCGCTGGCGCCGTCGATCCCGTTCGTGCAAGGCTTCTCCTTCTGGCCGGTGCTCGGCGTCGCACTCTTGTGGGGCGTCCTTTCGGTGAGCCGGAGCCCCGCGGCGTGCCTTGCCATCCTGTCGCAGACGCGCGCTCGCGGACCCGTGTCGACCTTTTCGCTCGCTTTCGTCATGGCGTCCGACGTGGTGGTCGTCGTGCTGCTCGCGATCGCGACGATGATAGCGCGGCTCCTTTTGGGGAGCGCCGAAGGGTTCTCGCTCCACAGCTTCGAGGCGCTCGGGCACGAGCTTCTCGGCAGCGTGGCCGTCGGAACGACGCTCGGGCTCGTGCTCGCAGCCTACCTCCGGCTCGTCGGTGGGCAATTCTTGCTGGTGCTGCTCGGCGTCGGTTTCGTCCTTACCGACTTCTTGCGCTACGTGCACTTCGACCCGCTGCTCGCGTTCCTCACCGCCGGCTTCGTCGTTCAGAATATGACCGGGCAGGGAGCGCGTCTGCTGCACGAGGTCGAAAAGATGGCGAGCGTGGTGTTCGTGATCTTTTTCGCCACCGCCGGCGCTCATCTCGACCTGCCGTTGCTGGCGCGCCTGTGGCCTGTTGCGCTCGTCCTGGCCGGGTCGCGCGCCGCGGCCACCTTCGTCGCCGCGCGGTTGAGCAGCCGCCTCGCCGGCGACGTCCCGACCGTGAGGGCTTGGGGCTGGTCCTCGTTGATTTCCCAGGCCGGGCTCACGCTGGGCCTCGCGGTCGTCGTGGGACGCGCATTTCCGACCTTTGCCGAAGGCTTCCGTTCACTCGCGATCGCCGTCGTCGCCCTGAACGAGGTCATCGGACCCATCCTGTTCAAGCTCGCGCTGGAACGCGCGGGGGAAACACACCGCGAGGACTTGGCGGTTCGAACCAGCCTTGCGCCGAAACCGAGAGCCACCTCCGGCCCGGCGTGAGCGGCGCCCCGGCGCCGGACGTCGTCGTTGCCGAGTACTCGGTGCTCGGCCAAGACCTGCCTCGCGGCGCCGGAACGGATCACGGCTCTCCCTGGAATTACGACCAGCTCGTGGCCCGTGCTCTTCGGGGCCCGGCAATGGCGCGCTCCTTGCGTGTGCTACGCTGGGCCCACCGCGGAAATCGGGACATCGGGCATGACAGAGCGGCTCCTGAATCGAAAAAACCGGCGCCTTCGGGCCTTCACGTTGCCGTCGCTCGTAGTGCTCGCCGGCTGCGGCGGCGCCCCGCTCACCTCCCGATACGTCGATGCTCCGAAGAGCACTGGGGTCGAGTACGGCGCGCCCGCGGCCACGCAGTACGAGGTGGAGATCGAGCCGGAGCACGAAAGTCTGCGCCTCTATCTCTACCAGTACTCCGAGTGCCCGAGAATCCCGGTGACCGTGGTGCACCGGCAGGAGGAGCTCCTCCGAGGCGATGAGGTCGTCGAGACCAAGCAGATCGGGCCGGTTCAAATAGCGCAGCCGCCGGACGGCACCGTGCCCTGTGAAGCCGGCTACGGCCGCGACGTCGACGTCTCGCTGCTCGCCGACGGCGCGTCCTACGACCTCGGTCGCACGGACTCGTACGGATACCTGAGCGTCGATCTCGCGTCGGTATTGCAGCGCGGGACACGCGACGGAGCACTGCCGAGCAAGGCGGAGATCCGCATCCGCCCGCCCTACGGCGGGGCCGCGCGCGTGGTGGGAGAAATATCGCTGGCCCAGCTCGAGGTGCATGAGCAGCAAGTCGAGAAGCTGCTGGGCGAGCTCGATTCGATCCTGATGAAGGGCTCGAGCTTCGGCCCCGGGGACATCTCGCGCTCTTACGTGCTGTATGAAAAGCTGCGTCAACTGGCGCCCCTCAACGCACGGTTCCGCGCAGCGGCAGCTCGTTTTTGGGAGCTGTTCTTCGACCGCAAGCGGGATGAAGCCACCGAGCGGCTGGGGCGAAATCTGAAAGCGCTCGACGCTGCGAAGGATCTGCTGCGCAGCGCCGGCTTGGCGGCGATCCCCATCTACGTGCGTGCCGCGGCGAACAGCGGCGCCGTCGATCCGCGAGCCGTCGAGTGGTCGCAGTGGGAGGTATTGTCCGCCGTGCGCGCGCACCCCGCCGTGTGCCGGGTCGCATTCGAGTTCGAGAATCTGGACGGCTACGGGCTTTCACCGAGCTCGCGTTTTGCGCTCCGCTACCTTCAATTTTCCCACGGTGACGGGTTCTCCCGCTCGATCGACGGCCTGTGCGGGCGTCTCGCTGCCAGGTAGCCCCGGCGAAACACCGCGGCGCTCATGACGCTTTCAGCGCCCGGGAGGTGCTCCGGATCGTCCCGCTGTGGCGCCAGAGCCCACGCACCGGCGGTGCTCGCCGCGAAACGCGATGACCAAGACCGCACCCTCTGGCTCATGGCGCGGAACTTGAAACGATTCCACCAGCCGATGGCAGAGGAGCCCTCATGCAAGCGTCGACCGGCTACAGTGATCTAGCAATCAGAGTGCACATTGCCGCCGGTGAGATGCGCTTGCCGGGCGAGCTCGCGGTGGTGGACGGCGCGCGCGGGCTGGTCATTCTCGCAGCGGCGGAGGCCAACTCGAGGCAGCCCGAGCCATGGCCTGATCCGCTACGGGAAGTGGCGAGCGCGCTGAATCGCGCCGGCTTCGCGACACTGGTCTTCGATATCGTGGCCGCGGAGGCGGGCGTGCCTCGCCGCGAAGCAGCTCGATTCCGGAGCGACGTCGAGCTCTATGCTTGGAGGCTCCTTGCGGCTACGGATTGGGCGGCCGCGCGCGCGAACACGGCGGGGTTGAGGGTTGGCTACTTCGGGACGGGGAACGCCGCCGTGGCGGCGCTGGCGGCGGCCGCGGAACGCTCGGACCGAGTCGATGCGGTGGTCTCGTGCGGCGGACACGCCGGCGTCATCGGAGATCAGCTCGGCAGGCTTCGGGTACCGACCCTGCTCTTGGTGAGCGAGCACGACGAACCAGGACGACGCTCCAACGAAGGGGCCCGCGCGCTTTCGCCCGCTCACATCCAGACTACCGAGGTGCGCGGCGCTGGACCGATGCTGGGCAAGCCAGAAACGCTGAACGAGGTGACGAAGCTTGCGCGCGACTGGTTTCGAACGCACATCTCGGGCGCGAGCGGTTCGGAAGACGCCGCGAAGGTCGTCACATAGGATTGCCGTGCAAGCACGTGCTCTGCCGCGGCGCGCGCTCGAGGGATCGAGCTTTGTTGCCGCACTGGGGCGCGCCGAGGCGTGGCAGGTTTGATCGCGCGACGGGCGAGATTGTCGCCGGCGCGCGCCAAGGGCGGTGCGAAAGTCGCTCGAAGCGCGGCGGCTTCGACTACATATGGCGCCCCGAGAACGAATGTTGCAGGTCTGGAGAAGCTCGGGTGTACTTCTCACGAATTACGAATACGAAGACCTGCTCGGGGTCCGCGTGGTTCGCGTCTGAGTGCGAGTCTCCGTGGCCGGTGGAGTCTGGCCTGCCGCGGGTCACGAGTATGGCGAATAGTAGAGCAGTGGCATGATATTTGACGACCGCCACGACGCGGGAAGGCAGTTGGCGCATGCCGTGCGTGCGCGAGGGTCGTTTTCGCTGCCCCTGGTTCTCGGCTTGGCGCGCGGCGGGGTCCCCGTCGCCTACGAGGTTGCACGCGCTCTGCATGCACCTCTCGACGTGTTCGTCGTTCGCAAACTCGGCGTCCCGGACGAAGAGGAACTGGCCATGGGCGCGGTTGCCACCGGCGGTGTTCGCGTCCTCGACGACGGAATCGTTCAGGCGCTACGCATTCCGCCCGCTGCGATCGAGCAAGTGGCAACGCGCGAGCTCGAAAAACTCCGGGAGCGCGAATTCGCCTACCGCGGCACGACGGACCTGCCGAAGCTCCGCGACAAGACGGCGATCCTCGTCGACGACGGCCTGGCGGCGGGAACGAGGATGAGGGCGGCGGTGAAAGCGGTTCGTCAGATGACTCCGTCCAGAATTTTCGTGGCCGTCCCTGTCGCGTCCGCCGACGCCTGCGCCGAGCTTGAAGATCATGTCGATGGCATCGTTTGCGCCGCGACGCCCGTACCCTTCATGGGTGTCAGCCGTTGGTACCGGGATTTCGAGCGGACTTCGGACGCCGAGGTCCGTCAGCTCGTGGCGCATTCCGCCTCATGGGCGGAGACGCCGCGCGGACCGGTTTGCCTCGCCACCACGGAGCCAGGATAGCCTGACGAGCGGCTACGACGGCGCCTAGGGCTCGGAAATGGTCGCCTGCTCGGGCATCGTCATGGGACGTGACCAATCCGGAGCAATGACGGGGTCGACAATCCGCTGCGCCGTCGCGGTCAGGTTGCCGATTCGATCCATGTCCTGCCGTGTGAGCTCGAAGTCGAAGATGTTCGCGTTTTCCGCCAAGTGGACGTAGCTGGACGCCTTGGGTATCGCGACGACGTTTTCCTGTTGAATCAGCCAGCGCAGCGTGACTTGGGACACCGTCTTGCCGTAGCGCTCTCCGATAGACGAGAGCGTCGGGTCCGAAAGCACGCCCCCTCGCGCGAGCGGACTGTGAGCCGTAAAGATCAAATCGCTGCGGCGCGCCATGGCGAGCATCCGCGCCTGTGACAGGCGCGGATGGTATTCCAGCTGAACGGCGCTGATCGGCGCGATTCTCAGCGCCTGACTCAAGAGCGCCGGAGTAAAGTTGCTGACGCCGATGCAACGCACCAGTCCCTGGTCGTGAAGCCGTACCATCGCTTCCAGAGTCACTTCGAGCGGTATGTCCGTGTGCGGCCAGTGAATGAGCAATAGGTCGACGTACGGCGTCGCAAGACGCTTCAGGCTCTCGTGCGTCGTGCGAGTCGCGGCGTCGTACGCGAGGTTGTCGAGCCACAGCTTGGTCGTTACCCAGAGCTCGCTTCGCTCGATACCGCTCTGCCGGATGCCCACGCCAACGTCGGCTTCATTGCCGTACATCTGCGCGGTATCGAAGTGTCGGTAACCGAGCTCGAGCGCGTGCTCGACTACTTCCTGACACTCACGCCCCCTCAATTTCCACGTACCGAGCCCCAAGGCAGGCACTTTTACACCCTTCGCGGACACGTACTGCATGGTCGTCTCCTTGCTCACGAACCCCGTCCCTTGCAGGGTTCGTACCCGGGCGCACGAGACGAGCCCGGCGCCGGTTCGCCGGCGCGCATTTCAACCGCACAAACGGCGGATTCGGGCCAAGGCGCGGGCTACTCGGCCGCGGGACCAGCGCGGCACCCGGAGGTGCGCAATCGTGCGATGCGCCGCGCGCCGGGGTGGCAGAGCGCCACGCTCGCGGCTCCAAACGGGCGAGACGCTGGCGGTCGCTCCGTCGCCGAGCCAGGCTCCTCCGCCGGAGGTGCGCGAGTCCAATGGCGGAGCCAGGAGTCTGCGGCGCGCACGGCTTGCGATACGATCCCGCGCTTCACTCCGGTTGCGTGCTCTGCCGGCGCACGCAAGCGGAAGCCCGAACGCGGTGGCTTTCCGTGATCGCCGTCGTCGCTTGCTGCGCCGGAGTGGGCGCCTCCGCCTATTTCGTCGCGAAGCACCATGGCAAAGGCTCACCGAACGCGACGGCGCTCGACGTTTTCACGCCGGAGCCCGGAAGCAATCCGCCCCTTTCGCGTGCCATCGCGCTGCCGCCCGAACCCGCAGCCACGCTGCTGCGCCTACCCGACGGCCGCGCGCCCGAGCAAGGCTGGCCCGTCGTGATCGCACTTCACGGCTACGGAGCGTCGGGGCCGCGCTTCACTGGCTTTGCGGATTGGTTCACGCGCCACGGCTTCGCCGTCGTGGTGCCGAGCGGTCCGTCGGTGCTCGGAAGCGATCGCTACGCTTGGCCCGATCTCGCGACGACGGGGCCGTACGTGGACCGCGCTCTGGAAGCCACGGAGCCAAGCGCTCCGCTCGATCGAGATTGCCCGCTCGTCGCCGGGTTCTCTCAGGGTGCAATGCGTGCCATCGAGCTTGCGCTGCGTGAAGAAAGCGGGGTTTGCGGCGTGCTGGCGGTATCACCCGTCGGGCGCGTTCCGGGCGTCACGGGGACGCGCCGGGGTCGAGTTCCGGCGTTCATCGTGGTCGGCAAGGGCGATGCGACGGCGCTGGAGACGGCGCGGAACACGGAGCAGGCCTGGCGCGCGGCAAGCTGGCCCGTGCGCGTCGTGACGCATCCCGGGGGCCACGCGCCTCCCAGCGACTGGCCTGGCGTTCTCGACCAAGCCGTCGAGTTTCTGCGCTGAGCCGCGCCTCGGCTCAGTCGCTCACCGCCACCCGTTCCAGGCACAGAGCTTCCTGCCCCGCGGGACAAGCGACGCGGACGTGGAAGTGGTCATCGTGAGCGCTCGAGTTTCGAGGTTGGATCAGTAGCTTGGCGGCGGCGCCTACGTACTTTCTGAACGCGGGGCGCGCCTCGGCGAAGGCGAGCAGGCGACGGCGCAAGGACGAGGCGACGAAGACGTACTTCACTTCGGCGCGCGCGTCCCGGAGCCACATCTGAATCAACAGCCAATTTCGGTGGTCGTCGAAGCGCAGGCCGCTTCCGTCTTTTGCCCTGCCTTCGCCGTCGAACGCCACGAAGCGGTCCAGCGTCTTCGGCCGTCCGCGCGCGTCGAGCACGAAGAACCCGACATCCGCGTCGCGGCCGCTTTGATGTGAGCGGTGACCGGCCAACGGCCCGCCGTGCTTGCCCGACAGATCGCCGACGACCATGACGGCCCCGATCGCTTCGCGCGCCATCTGTCGAGCGCTGCGCTGCAACATCAACACGAGCGCCGGGTGTCCGTAAGTGTCGTTGCGGCTGCCCGGCTTGACGCGAAGACGCGAATCGGGTCGAAGCTTCTTGGCGCGGAGCTGCCAGCCGTCGATGGGCGAGCCCACGGACAGCGACATCAGTGTGTAGGGCGACTTGCGAAACTTCTCGGGTAGGTCCTGATCCGATCTCCCGCGCGCGGCGACCATGCCCGCGCAAAGACACGCGGCGGCGACACAGGAGAGCACGGCGAGTCTGACGCTAGGCGACACGGCGAGGACCGACCAGGGCGACGTCTCGCGGGCGCCGGAGCTTGTCCACGCGGCCGGCGCCCGCGAGCCTGCATTGGGATGCCCGCGACGTTAACCGCCGAACGCCGAGTTGCCAAAACTTATCGGCCGCGGACGGGCGTTTGGACCGGACCTGGGAGCTCTTGGCCGAACGATCGCCGCCGAAGTTCAGGCCCTGGCGACCCAGCCCGTCGACGCGGACCGTGGGGCCATGCTGCCTCACTTTTGGGCGGACGTGCCTGGGCGGGTGTGGCGCGCCGGGCGCTCGTGGCACCTCACTTTCGGCGAGCCGAGCGCATCCTCGGGCTCCCGCGGTTCCTCGCATATCCCTTGCAGCACCCACCGGAGTGCGCTTGCAACCGTGTGCTT
>DASWGX010000306.1:0-9848 GCA_036393455.1 Polyangiaceae bacterium | reverse complement strand
ATCAAAGTAACCGACAACGTGGTCATCGACTTCGAGATGGTCGTGGTAACGCCGGTCGATCCGAGCGGCACGACCGGTCTGGTGATCGATCCGGGAGTCGTCTACAGTTGGGGACAAGTCGCCGCGGGCCTTCGTCTCGCTCGGCAAGTCAATGCGGAGTCGAACTTTGGACTCATTCCACTCGTGAATCTCGGGCTCGCCGATTTCGGCGGAGCCGGCTGGTTCGTGGAAGCGGCTTTCCCAACCTTCTACCAGAGCGAGGACGTGCAGTTTAACGCCGTGTTGCACACGGGAGTGGGGTTTTAACCGCTGCTTGGCGCGTGGGCGATCGATGCTGGCGGACAGTGGCAATAGTGACGCCGGTGAGACGATACTCGGCCGAGGAACCTTCAGCACGGTCGCCACGCTTCGTGGACGAGTCCAAGTGAGAAGCCAGCGAAGAAGCTGGAGAGCGAGCAATGCTGCGAACCTGCAAAGTTCGCACGCTTCTGAAACCAACGAAGGATCGACTTTACACGTGGTAATGCGACGTCGATCGGTGGCAGACTAAGACGATGGGTGCCCGTTGCGCGGTCGGTGTCCGCGCAACGGTTCATGGCTGAAAAGACGATGGAGACATGTCACGACGCGTCGATCGACTTCTTGCGCGAGAGGTCGGCATTCCGGTGTGGCGGGTGGGAGCGCAGCGGAGCCCGCTGCTCGGCGCTCCATCTACCTGGCCGGTCCGTGACGACCAGCCGGCGCAAACGCTAGATGGCCTGCAGAACATGTCCGCACTGATGTCACATTCGAGCTCCAGTGTGGGCGCCGCGCCCCGGTACCGCCTTAGGGTTGCGAGCGGCGCGGGCGCTCCGTCCGTAGTGACCGCGCAGGCGGAACGCATGGTGATCGGGCGCGGTCCCCGGGCGGATCTGGTGGTCGAGGACGCCTCGGTGTCCCCGGTGCATTGCGAGATTTGCCGAGAGCCGGGCTGCTTCGTGCTGCGCGATCTCGGTTCGGATCGAGGCACGTGGTTGCGCGGAGTCCGCGTGCGCGAGGCCGTGCTGCCCATCGAGGCGAGCATCGGCATCGGTGACTCGGAAATCGTTTTCTCGTTGCTCGATCACGTGACTGAGGCGGGCCCGTATGCGGGCCGGCGTTTCGGCAGTCTCATCGGCGAGAGCAAGCCCATGCGCAGCCTGTTCGCGCGGCTCTCGCGCGCGGCGACTCGTGATACGACGCTGCTTCTGGTCGGGCAGAGCGGGACGGGCAAGGAGCTCGCGGCGCGCGCGGTGCACGAAGTCGGCCGGCGCAACCAAGGGCCCTTCGTCGTCGTCGACTGCGGTTCGATCAAGCCTGCGCAGGCAGACCACCAATTGTTCGGTCTTGCCGCGGACGCCAGCGGGCAACCGGCGGGAGCGTTCGTCCGCGCGCGCGGCGGAACGCTGTTCCTGGACGAGGTTGCCGAGCTGCACGCGGACGTTCAGCGCCGGCTCCTGCGCGTGCTGGAGGAGCGGCAGGTTCGGCCTGCGAGCGCCGCAGAGCCGGTTCCCATCGACGTGCGCATCATCGCGGCCACCCAGCGCGATCTTCAGCCCCGCGCGCACGAAGGGGAGTTCCGCGACGATCTCTACTATCGGCTGGCGGTGACGCGCGTGCGCCTGCCCCCGCTGCGTGAACGGTCGTCGGATATTCCCCTGCTGATCGAGCACTTCCTCGAACAGTTCTCGCGACGCGACGGCGTCGCCTATGGCTTGGACCAGTCCGTAGCCCAGCAATTGTCGCTCAGGCCTTGGCCCGGCAACGTGCGCGAGCTCCGAAACGCCGTGGAACAGATCTTGGCGTTCGGCAGCGATGAAATCGAGCACCTGGACAGCACCGCTCCGGCGTCCGGGTTGCAGGGTCAGGGCGCGCATCCATCGGGCGCGGTGGCCCTTCCGTTCAAGGTAGCCAAGGCCAGAGTCTTGGAGCGCTTCGAACGAGAGTACCTGACGGCGGTGTTGGAACGACACGGCGGCAACATCACGGCCGCCGCGCTGGCGGCGGAGGTCGACCGCGTGCACTTCCTGCGACTGCTCGATCGCTACGGCATGCGAAAAACGCGCAATCGTCCCGGCTGACGCGGCCCGGCCCGCACTCGTGCTTTGCGCGCCGCCGCGGGGGCGGTGTAATACGGGCCCATGCCGGAAGACACGCGTTCGAAAAGTCGTATTCTCCTCGACGGTCCGTCACGGGCCGGCGCGCGGTCGATGCTGTATTCGATCGGGTTCACCGCCGAAGATCTGAGGCGGCCCCTGGTTGGCGTTTCGACATGCTGGACCGAGACGATGCCCTGCAACTACAACCATCGCCGGCTGGCGGAGTTGGTGAAAGAGGGCGTCAGGGAGGCCGGTGGTACGCCGATGGAGTTCAACACGATCAGCATCAGCGACGGTGTTTCCATGGGCACGTCCGCGATGAAGGCGTCGCTCGTCAGTAGAGAAGTGATCGCCGACTCCATCGAGCTCATGGGTTACGGCTGCCTGTTCGACGCCATGGTGGGCATCTGTGGCTGTGACAAGACGATTCCGGGGACGGCTATGGGGCTGGTGCGGCTCGACCTGCCGAGCGTCGTGCTCTACTCGGGCACCATCGCACCCGGTCGTCACCGCGACGTCGACGTCACGATCCAGGACGTCTACGAGGGCATCGGACGTTACTCGGCCGGCGCCATGTCGGAGGCGGAGCTCGAGCAATTGTCGCGGACGGCGTGCCCCGGCGCTGGCGCCTGCGGGGGCCAGTTCACGGCGAATACGATGGCGCTCGCCATCGAGTTCCTGGGGCTTGCGGCAATGGGCAGCGGTAATGTTCCGGCCGAGGACGCCCGCCGTGAAGAGGTGGCGCGGGACGCCGGACGACGCGTGATGCGACTCTTGGAGCGTCGGACGACGCCGAAAAAACTGCTCGACCGCGCTTCCTTCGAGAACGCCATCGCGGCCGTAGCGGCCACCGGCGGGTCGACCAACGCCGTCCTGCACCTCTTGGCGATCGCGCGTGAGGCCGGCGTGGAGCTCGATATCGACGACTTCGATCGCGTCAGCAGGCGTACGCCGATAGTGGCCGACATGAAGCCAGGCGGCTCCTACACGGCGTTCGACCTGGACCGCGCCGGGGGCAGCCGCGTCGTGGCGCGCGCTCTCGTGGAGGGAAAGTGGATTGACGCATCTCGACCCACCGTGAGCGGGCGCACGCTCGCAGAGGAAGCGGCGCTCGCGGAAGAGACCGCTGGACAGCGGGTCGTCGCTCCCGCCAGCCGTCCGTTCAAGGCGACGGGCGGCTTGGTAATCCTCAAGGGGTCGCTGGCTCCGGACGGCGCCGTGGTCAAGATGGCCGGCCACGAACGCATGCAGCACCGTGGACCGGCTCGGGTCTTCGAGTGCGAAGAGGACGCGTTCAAAGCGGTCGAGGGTCGCCGCGTCCGGAAGGGCGACGTCGTGGTGATTCGCCACGAGGGCCCCAAAGGTGGCCCGGGCATGCGGGAAATGTTGCAGATCACCGCGGCCCTCGTGGGTCAGGGCCTGGGCAACGACGTGGCGCTCGTCACGGACGGTCGTTTCAGCGGCGCCACGCGGGGCTTGATGATCGGCCACGTGGCGCCCGAGGCCGTCGCCGGCGGGCCCATCGCCGCCGTGCGAGACGGTGACATCGTCATGATCGACGCGGAGGCGCGCAAGCTCGACGTCGAGCTCACCACAGCGGAGATCGCGCAGCGCCTGGCTTCGTACCGGAGGCCTCCGCCCCAATACGCCACCGGCGTGTTCGCGAAGTATGCCGCGCTGGTGTCGAGCGCATCCGAGGGTGCCGTCACTCGCCCCTGAGGGGTGGGGCTCGAGCCGTGCCGTTTCAGCGACACGGGTTGATGAACGTGCCGCAGGGTTCGTCCGCGGCCTTGACGTTGCGCGCGACGAGCTTGATGGTCTCCCTTCTGGCCTCGCCGGCACGGACCTCGAGCTTTCTGAATTGAGGCACGTACCCCTTGCGCGCGACGCGGCAGGTGTACTCGCCGGGCTCGAGCGCCGCTGCACCATCCGTCTCCGTGATGCGTTCGCCGTTGCAGTAGATGGTGTGGCAAGGCGCGGGATCGCAAACGAAGGCGAGGCTCGCCGGAGCTGCCCGTTCCGGGCGGACCGCGCTGACGGAGAGCGCGCTCGGCGGCGTGCTCACGGATGGCTGGGGCGCTGCGACTTTCGCTTTCGAGACTCGTAGGGCGGCGGCCGAGCGCTCGGCATCGAGATTCGGCCTTTGCTCCGCGGTTCCGGCTACCCGACCTTTTGCGAGCTCGGGCTCGTCTTGCATCAGAAACCAGAGCGCGGCGATCGAGCCCGAGCCGATCACGAGGGCGCTCAGTGTGCCCGCGCCGACGAGCCCAAGCGCGCGGCGACCTCCGGGCTCCCGTCGCAACCGCGACCGCATCGAAGCGCGCGCTTCGGGAGCCATTTCCGTGGCCGTCGCTGCGACGCTCGACGCGGCCACGGCACGGACGTTCGCTTTGGGAGGCGCTCCGTCGGGCAATGGAGCGGGCTCGAAACGTCCGGAGCCACGCGGCCGCGGCTCCTGCGCGTCCGTCACCTCCACCGGCGCCGCGGCGGGGGAACGCGGCGTTTCCGGTCCGGTGACGACTGGCTCGAGGCTCGCCGAGGGTGCCGTTTCTCTTCCGATGGCCCGCGCAAAGTCCACAGCTTGTTCTCGTACGCTGCCGAAGCGCGCGCCAGGGTGTGGCGCGAGAGCTCGAGCAAACCATTCGTCGAGGGCCGGCGAGAGCTCGCGACCGAGCTCGCGTGCGCGCTCGGAAGCCGCCCCGAGCGGCGCAGTGACCTCCGCCCATAGAACCTCGCGGCTCGGAACGGCGCCGTAGTTCAAGCAATGGAGCGGCGAGCGACCGGTCAGGGCAAAGAAGCTGACGAGGCCGAGGGAATACACGTCCATGACCGGATGGGCCGGCGCGCCGGAGTCGAGGGCGTCCGGGCTGCTCCAGCCGGCGAGCGCGGGCCATGCCAACTGCGGAACGAGGACGTACACGCTCCCGATGCCGAAGTCGGCGATGATGACCTTTCCGCCGTCGTCGGCGAACAAATTCGTCGGCTTGAGATCGCGGTGCACGATCCCGCTCGCGTGGGCGGTACCGAGCGCCGTCGAAAGCGATTCGAGTAAGTCCCACCACGCTTCGACGCTGAAAGGGCCCTTTTCGGCCACGCGTGCGGCGATGCTCGGAGCCTCGATGCGCCGCGCAATCGTGAATGCGCGGCCGAGCGTCGCGTCGCGTCCGAATTCGTCCGGAAGCACGAATTCGGGACGCGACGGGCCGCCTGCGCCGCGCGTCGCGCTCTCGAGTGCGTCGCGGCACGCGTCGGTGCTCAAGCGGCTCGAGAACAGCTTGAGCGCGGAGCGCCTCCCCGTCACCATGTCGCGCGCGTCGTACACTTGGGCGACTGGCCCGACTCCGATGAGCGCGTTGATCTGCCAGCGACCCGAGACCCAGTGGCCCGGGACCAGTGTATCCGCTTCGTTCACGGGAGAGTTCGGGCTTTCATCGGTCCGAGGCGTCGGGGGAGAGTCCGGGCTTGGCACCACTTGGCTCGAGCTGCAAGCTTCGCAGCGAGTTCATGATCAGCGTCGCGAGATTCGCGGCGGTGTCCGCGACGAAGGCTGCCCCAACGACTGCGCGCCCGTCCTCGAGCTTCGCCTCGACGACCAGGAGCGTCCCGTCGCCCGCGGTGTCGAGCCGCGGCGCGACACCGCCCTGATGGTTCGAGCTCACCTCCCACAGCCTGAGCGGGAGGAGGCCGTCTTTCGACTCATGCTGGGGCATTCGCAGCCGGCCCCGCAGCGTTGCGAAGTTGACACCCTCGATCCCGAGATCCTTCACCAGTCGCTCGAGCTCCGGGATGAGCTGGTTCGCGCGTTCTCCGGTGGCGAAGCGAAAGGCGACGGCGGCCTGACCTTCCTGGGCGACAACGACGACCGAGTCGGCGCTTCGGGCGAACTGCCAGCCGCGCGGCGGCCTATAGAGCACGCGCCGATGCGCAAGAGCCAGCTCGGTTCCGTCGTCGCTGACGCACTGCTCCGCCAACGTTTTGCACGAGGGTTCCGGCGCGGGCCCCGCTCGGTCTTCGACCGGTTCGACGAAGGCCGGCGGGCACCGCGCGGCCGGTAGCGTGGGCGGGTCCGGCCGGCATGCGAAAAGCAAGGACGCAGTCAGGCAGAAGGGTAAAGCGCGGCTGGACATCGAGTCGCTGCCATCATGTCCGGGTTGCCCGCACGCCGACAACCCCGGTTCGACTTCGGGTTTCTTTGTGAATTTCTGGTACGACTGCGAAGCGCCTTGCCCGGCGCCCGGCTCGGCCGCCGTTCCGGCACGCCGGGGTCGGGCTCGGGACCGCCGCCCTCGGTTCACGACTCGGTAGCGGCGCCACTGCTCAACTGTTAAGCACACCGAACTCGGGGCCCGGCGGGCTCTGTTTCCAAAGCCATGACGACCAACTTGGAAGCGCTCAGCGCGGAGCTCGAGCGCCTGTTCGAGCTCGAAGAACTCAAAGATCTGAGCCAGCGCCTCTTGGGCTTCGATCCTGCTCGGGTCGGTGGGGCTTCCGCGCGAGGCGCCTTTGCGCGGGCGCTCGCCGAGCATTGCCGCCAAATGCATGCCGTGGACGCGCTACTCGACGCGGTCGTGGCG
Source organism: Polyangiaceae bacterium (assembly GCA_036393455.1). GTDB lineage: Bacteria > Myxococcota_A > Polyangia > Polyangiales > Polyangiaceae > DASWGX01. Next base: position 3,157 of record DASWGX010000306.1, on the reverse strand, counting down.
AAGCGTCCCGAGCTGCCGCCGGCCTTCGCGGAGCTTCGCAACAGCGGGAGCCTGGCGGAGACGCTGCCGCAGGGCGAGGCGTTCGGCGACTTCCTGATTCTGAGGGAGCTCGGTCGTAGCGCGCTCAGCGCCACTTATCTCGCCCGGTCACAGGGTGAAGAGTTGCGCTTCAAGCTATTGTCTAGAAGCGCCGTTTTGGACCAAACCGGCGTGCAGCGCTTCCTCACGGTGACGCGTTTGGCCGCCGATGTGGAGCACGCAGGGCTGCCCGCGTTGTTTCTCGCCGGTAGGTTGGGGGAGCGCGGCGAGGTCGGAGTTTGCCACCACTACGTCGAGGGCAAGCTGCTCAGCGAGGATCTGACCGAGGAGCCGCGCCGCTTGCTCGAGATCGTTCCGCTCTTGCGCGCTCTCTTGGAACCGCTGGCGGCGTTGCACGACAAGCGCATCGTCCACGGCAACTTGAAACCGGAAAACGTCCTGGTTTCCGGCAGTGCATCGAGCCCGCTCGTCGTGTTGCTCGACGCGGGCTCGAACCATATTCGGTTGCGCGACGCCTTCGCCAACGGCCGGGACTATCGCGGTTGCTGGGTGGGTTCTCCGGATACCGTCGCGCCTGAACAGCTCCGCGGCGAGGCCGCGACGCCGGCGAGCGACGTCTACGCCGTCGGAGCGATCATGTACCGTCTGCTTTCCGGGCGGATGCCGTTCGTGGGCGAGCGGCCGTTCGATACTCTGATCGAGCATCTGACCATCGAGCCGGAGCAGCTAGGCTCGGTGATTTCGGAGGGGGCGGTGCCGCTCGAGGTGGAAACCTTCGTTCACCGGCTGCTCGACAAGGATCCGGTGCAAAGGCCGCCCAACGCGCGCGCGCTACTCGAAAGCCTGGAAGCTTTGAACCGCGCGTCGCTCCGCGCCATCGCCTCGGTGACCGCGGAAGAAATCTCGGCGCGGCTCTCCGCGTTGTTGCACAACCCGCTCAACGAAGACGAAGCCGCTACGCTCGAGTCTACCGTCGACGCCGGCGCCGACCCGGTGCAGCTCGCTCAAGGCTTTCACTGGATTTCGCAGAACGTGGATGTCTCCGAAGGCCCGAACGCGGCGCGGGCTCAGAAGCGCATGGTGTTCCGCGCCGCGCGCCTGTTCGAGAGTTCCGCCAATCAGCCCGAAAGTGCCGAGCAGCTGTATGCCTGGCTGTTGCAGGCCGACCCCAAGGACGAGTCCGCGGCGCGAGCGCTCGAGCGCGTGCGGCGCCGCATGGGCAAGTTCGAAGAGCTGATCGAAGGCTTGCTCGAACGCGTCGAGGAGGCGGAAAACTCCACCGAGAAGGCGCGCCTATGGGCGCAGATCGGCCGTATCTACGAAAAGGATCAGTCCGAGCGCGATCAGGCGCTGGTAGCGTACGTGCAGGCCTTCTGCGAGGACCCCTTCGAGACCGTGTACGCCGACGACGTGGAACGCGTCGCGGGCAACAACCAGGAGGCCTGGCAAGAGACGCTCGCGAGCGCGGCGGAGGCCTCGCAGAACGCCGAGATCTCGCTCGAGGCACGGAATCGACTCCTGGTCAGGATGGCGCGTTGGTACGGCGAGAAAGTCGTGCGCCCGGATCTCGCGCTCTCGTGTCTGAACGGCGTGCTCGGCTCCGATCCCTCGAACGATTCAGCGCTCGAGGCGATGACGGCCATCTACAAGAAAGCGCAGCAGTGGGGCGAACTAGGCCAAGTATTGCTGAAGCGCGCGGAGGCGGCGTCGCCCGGGCTCTCGCGCGACCTCAGGACGGAAGCGGCGGAGATTGCGGAAAAGCGCCTGGGGGACGCGACGTCCGCGCGCGATCTGTACGAAAGCGTGCTTTCGGAAGACCCGGGACACGAGCAGGCCGCCGCGTCGTTCGCCGAGATGCTCGAACGGCTCGGCGAAACCGCGGCCCAGGCTCGCGTCCTCGAACGCCGCGCCGTCGCTCAGGCGCCGCCGCTTCGCCAGGAGCTCTTGTGCAAGGTGGCGGAGCTCTACGACGAAAAGCTCGGGGATACGGCCGCCGCCACCAGGCTGTACCAGCAGGCGCTCGCCGAAGATCCGGCGCTCCTCGACGCCCTGCGCGGGCTCGACCGGATCTATTCGAAGACCGCGCGCCACGACGAGCTCTTGAAGAACCTCGAGGAGCAGCTCGAGCTCGCGGTCACGCCGCGCCAGAAAATCGTGCTGCTCGAGCGAATCGCCGGCCTCTACGAGGAAGAACACCTCGACCACCGGCGGGCCGCGGAGAGCTGCGAGCAGATCCTGGAAATCGATCCGAACAACGACAACGCGCTCGCGCAGCTCGGCCGTCACTACCGCATGCTCGAACGCTGGACGGACCTGGTCGTGATGCACGAGCGCCGTCTCGCGACGCTTTCGGATCCGGAGAACAAAGCCGAAGTCGCGGCCGCCCTCGGCCGCGTGCTTTCGGAACAACTCGGGCAGCGCGATCGCGCGCTCGAAGCCTACGAGCAGGCGCTCGAGGCGTTGCCGAGCTACGGTCCGGCGCTCGAAGCGGCCGCCAAGTTACGCGCCGAGCTAGGCCAGGGGGAGCGGGCGCTCGAGGCCATCGAAACTCTGGCCGAGGACGCGAAGACGCCGGAGGCGCGCGCGGAGCAGTACCTGCGCGCGGCGCGCCTGCTCGAAAGTCAGGGCCAGCTCGCGGCGGCTCTCGAGCGCTACAAGTGGGCGCTCGACGCGAAGCCCGACGACCCGCAGCTTTCGAAGCATCTCCGGCAAGCCTACGTCCAAAGCGGTGACGGCACCTCCGCCGTCGAGCTGCTCGAGCGCGAGATCGCGCAAACCAAGGGCGATCGCGCCAAGGCGCAGCTGGCCGGAGAAATGGCGCAGCTTTGTCGGGAACAGCTGAAGGACGAGGAACGGGCCGAGAAGGCTGCTCGCCAGGCACTCGAGCTCGACCCCACGAACCTCTCCGCCCTGCTGGTTCTCGGGCACATGGCCTACGACGCCGAGAAGTACGCCGACGCGATCAAGCGCTTCGATCTGGTCGTGAGCCATGCCGGCTCGCTCGAGCGCGCCGACGCGATGCGGCTGTACCGCGCGTACATCGACGCGCTCAGCAAGACCGGCTCCTCCGCCAAGGCGCTCTCCGCCGCCGAGCAACTACTCCAGGCGGCCCCCGAGG
>DASWGX010000305.1:0-1638 GCA_036393455.1 Polyangiaceae bacterium | reverse complement strand
GGACTATGATGTGCAGCGACGACATGCGCGCCGATCGTAGAAAGCCCGCGCCGGGAACCCGTAGTTTTCAGGATCGTTCGCCGAACAGTGGACACGAAGGCGAAAAGTCCGCTAGGCGTCCGGTGCCCCGCCGCGAAGCGGCCGGCTCCCGGTGAGCGTGCCCGATCGAGCGGCGAAGGACCGGGCCCGGCGCCTGGCGGCGTTGTGGGCATGCTGCGCGGCGCTGCCCGGCTTGGCCCTGCTCTGGGGTTTCACCGTCGACGACGCTCTGATCTCGACGCGGGTCGCCGTTCATATCAAAGCCGGGCTCGGTTACCGCTTCAATGCCGCGGGGCCCGTCACGGACGCCGTGACGCCACTCGGCTTTGCGTACGTGCTCGCGCTTCTTCCCGGCGATTCCAGTCTGGAGCTTTGGGGCGGCGCCCGCTGGCTCGGCGCGGCCGCGTATCTTTCGACGGCGGCGCGGCTCGGATACGAGCTCGGTACACTGGGCAACCGCGGCCGCTACGTCGGCCTGATTGCAATCGCATGCTGTGTCCCCGCCGCCGCCTGGGCGGGAGCCGGCATGGAGACGCCGCTCGTCGCCTTGATGGCGACTCTCGCGGTGTTCGCACGCGGCAACGCGTTGCCGGCGCTTTCGGGCTTGGTCGGCGCGTGGCGTCCCGAGCTCCTCGGGTGGGCGCTCGTTCTGTCGGTGGTTTTCGCTTTCGGCGAGCGTGAAAAGGGCGGCGACGCGGCGCGCGAACGCGTGCTTCGCTTGCTGCCCGCTTTGGCGCTTGCGGCGGGGCCGGCGGTGTTCGTGGCGGTCGTGCGAGCGGTCGCCTTCGGCGATCCGGCGCCCCTGGCCGTGTGGGCCAAGCCTTCCGATCTGGTTCATGGCCTTCGCTACGCGGGCGGGGCTCTGGTCTTGTCTGGAGCTCCTTGGTTGCTCGTGAGCTTTCGAGGCTATCGACGCTTGGCGTCGCGCGAGCGTGCCATCGCGGCGGCGACGTTCACGGCGCTTGCGACGCTGGTTGCCGCGGGCGGCGATTGGATGCCGTTCTTTCGTCTCTTGGTACCGTTGCTGCCTTCGGTGGTTTGGCTCGGCGCTCGTTTGGCCGAGCTCGACCGTCCCTTCGTTGCATGGCTTCGCGTTGGCGCGGTCTGTGCGAGCTCGCTCGCGCTCGGCGTTGGTCTCGGACCCGCCGCGCGCGGAGTCGCAGCGCAAAGAACGTCGTTGGTCGACAGCGCGCGCCCTTACCTTGGCAAGCGCTCGGCAGTCGCTACGCTCGACGTCGGATGGGTCGGCGCGGCTACGGACGCCACGGTGATAGACCTTGCCGGCGTCACCGATCCCGCTATCGCGGTGTTGGGCGGCGGGCACACTTCCAAGCGAGTGCCGTGGTCGCTCTTGAATGCCCGTGACATCGACACGCTCGTTCTGCTGAGCGGCGCATACGCCTCGGACAGCGGGCTCCCGGCGTTCGCCAGGGCCGTCGAGAACTCCCTGGTGCGGACTGCACCCTCGACGATCGTGCAAAGGGCAGTCCTTCCCTTGGCCGGCACGCGGCAAAGCTATTTCGTCTTGCACGTCGACGGTACGCCGTAAGTCCCGCTCCCCGTCGTGGAATGAGGTGGAATGAGGTGGAGTGAGGTGGC
>DASWGX010000304.1:0-5330 GCA_036393455.1 Polyangiaceae bacterium | reverse complement strand
GCGTCGCGAAAGGCGATCATCTCCCTGAACTTCCACGTCGTGTCGATGTGAAGCAGCGGGAACGGAAGCTTGCCGGGGTGGAACGCCTTGCGAGCGAGGCGCACCATGACCGACGAGTCTTTGCCGATCGAGTAGAGCATCACCGGGTTGTCGAACTCGGCGGCGACCTCGCGCAGGATGTGAATGCTCTCGGCTTCGAGCTCGCGCAGGTGCGAGAGCCTCTGCTCCGCCGGCTGGTAAGGGGCGTCGTAGGCGATCATTCGCTTCCGCTATCTAGCACTATTCTGGTCGGAATTCGGGAATACGTCTATCTAGCTGTTTTTGCTAGCTATTCTGTGAATAAAGGGCCCTGAAGGCGCCGCGGCGAGGCTTTTGCTCGAGAGTCTCGGTTCGGAAAGGAAGGGCCCGAGAGCGGATTGGTCAGCGGCAGTCGCTCGACGCGGCGTAGAAAAAAAGAGGCTGTCGCCGCGATTCGCTGACCGTGAAGTAGCCGAGCCCGTCGGGCGCGAACGCCACCGCCTCTCCCTGGGGCTCGAAGCGACTCGGCATCACGAGCGCGGAACGGCCGAACGTCGCGGTCCACGCTTCCCCCGGCCTGCGAGGAAATAAGAGCACCGAGCCGTAGGTGCGCATCAGGACGGCGTCGCCTTGCGGCGAAATATCCCCCGCCGTCGCATAGTAGTGTCCGGGCGCCCGCGACGTCCCGAAGGGGATCTCGGCGACGAGCTCCAGCGTCACGGGAGACTCGGCCTCGAGAGGGGCTCGGAACACCATCGACGGGCCATGGTCCTCCTTGGTCGCGAGCAGGAGCGAGCTCGACGCCGAGTCGATCATGAGAGCTTCGGCGTCGTGAGCGCGGTCGGGATAGAGGAGCTCGAGCACCGTCCAGTCCGAAAGCATGCGCGCCGACCCAGCGTCGTCTTTTTGGATTCCCGACTCTTCTGCGCCGCCGACGATCGGCTCGCGGACTCGGTACACGAAGACGCTGCGCCGCTTCGAACCGATGCCGGTGCGGCCCGCGTTGTCGCCCGTGTCCGCCAAGTATACGTAGCCGTCGGCTGCGGCCATGTCCTCGCAGTCGACCAAGCTCGCTCCGTCGAGCTCATAGACGCCGACGAGGCGCGCCTCGGTGTCGAGCGCGTAGAAGCGCGCGCGATCGCCCGAATCGTTGTGAACGTACACGACGCCCGGATTCACGCGACTCGCCGCAATGCCCGAGATTTCGGTCAGGGCGGGTGATTCGATCATCCCGAGCACCTCTCCCGGGAGGAACTTCGTGCAACGAGAGAAGGGGTCGAGCTCGGCCGTCAGTGCTGACGTCGGCGCGGTAGCTCCCGTCGTGTTTCGTACGGCCACTCGATGCGTCGCCTCGCTCGCTACCGGCGCCAGAGTAGGCAGGGCCGGACGCTTCTCGGCCGCCTCCGGGCGCACGTGCCCACACGCGGCGAGCGCGACGAGCAGAAGCCAGGCTCGCCCTGGCGCGCGGCTCGGGACGCGGTGCTCTCGTTCACCGGCGCGACGCGCGTTCAGTGATGGGTGAAAGTAGTGACCGGCCCGGGAACGAAGACATTGTGGCGTTCGTCGATGTCTTCGTTTTCGAAGATGAGCCCGGCGTAGGTCAGGCGAGCGAGAAGTCCGACGCTCCATTGCGTGCCGATCCACCATTCGTAGCCTCCTGCGACGGTTCCGGCAATGCCTGGACGGCGCTTGCCGGCTCTAGCGCCGGCGAAAAACGGCGAGCGCACGATCGAGCGCACCGGGCTCGCGCAGGGCCGTCACGTCGACCTTCCGCTCGCGCGCCGCGGCGAGGCGCGTGAGATACCGCGCCCGTGACAGCTCCCTCGCGCCCAGGGACGCGAGATGCGGCGTGAGGAACTGAACGTCGAAGAGCTCGATTCCCCCGTCCCAGAGCGCGGTCACGCTCGCGATGAGCGCGAGCTTGGACGCGTTGGTCCGGCGGTGAAACATGCTTTCGGCGGCAAACAGGGCACCGCAGCGTACGCCGTAGAGCCCGCCGCAGAGCTCGTCGCGTTCCCATACCTCCACGCTGTGCGCGTGCCCCAGACGGTGGAGCGCCTCGTAGGCTTCGATCATTTCCGGCAGAAGCCAGGTGCCGCCGCTGCGCCCCGCAGCACATTCACGAATCACGGCTGCAAAAGCGGCGTCGAACGTGACGCGCCAGACGTCCTTCTCGAGCTCGCGGAGCATGCTGCGCGAAACGTGGAGCGCCGATCGATCGATCACGGCCCGCGGGTCCGGCGACCACCAGAGCGGAGGCTGCCCGGTGTCGTACCAAGGAAAGATTCCGGCTCGATAGGCCGCAAGCAACCGTTCTGTCGACAGATCGCCCCCGAGCGCGATCAGCCCTTCTCGCGACGCGTAGAGCGGATCCGGAAAGCTCGGCGGGCTCTCTGGCGTCAAGAGGACCGGGCTCGTCCGACGCGACACCCGCGGAGGTTAGCTCGTTTCGTGACGCCGGTTCGCGCTTCCGAGCTTTCGAGCGCGCGGGCTTCAGCGCACGACGACCCGGATGTCGTCGTGCGTGCCCGCCTTGCCGTCCGGGCCGGCGGAATACACGACGGGTGCTTCGCTATGGCAGGCCAGCCGAAAGCGTTGACCCCACGCGTCCGCGTGCGCCGTGCTCCGCGTGAGATAGCCCTCGTGCTCGAGTTGGGTGACGCTGGGGCAGCCCTCGCCGTGATCGGTTCGCCACGAGACGACCGCGCTGGCGATGCCCCTGGCGTTCTCTGCGGCGTTGTCGGCGGCTGCGCCGGCGTTGCGCGCGCCGAAAAACCACGCGAGCAGGCTGCCGACCAGCGTGACGAGAGCGACGACGGCGGCGATCTCCACCGGAGTGACGCCGCGGCGACCCCGGCTCGCGAGAGCCGGGGCGCCGCGCCTTGGGCACAGTGAGGAGGGTACGGGGTTCGGAAGTGGCTCCAGGTGGGCCATTGCAACGCCATCGAAGCAACCGTCATGCCAGCTGCTCCAGCCCTTGAAACACCGAGGTTATCGCGCTGCTTGGGTCGGCGCCTGCCGACAACTTGTCGAACGCCGGCCGCAACGGGTGCCCCCCGAGTGACATTGTGACGCCGCACCCGAACAACGAGGTTGCCCGTTCGTGCTCGCGGGCCGATACCTCGGCGTTCGCATGCACGACTACGACTACCTGGTGATCGGGGGCGGCAGCGGGGGCCTGGCTTCCGCGCGGCGCGCCTCCGCTCACGGCGCGCGCGTCGCGCTCGTCGAGAACGGCAAGCTCGGCGGGACGTGCGTGAACGTCGGCTGCGTTCCGAAGAAGATCATGTACAACGCGGCCGCCGCAGCCGAGCTCTTGCACGACGCTCCGGGCTACGGCTTCGACGTGGAGGTGCCGCCGCACGATTGGGCTTCGCTCGTCCGGCGCAGAAACGCCTACGTCGAGCGGCTCAACGGTATCTACGCGCGCAACCTAGAAGTCGACGGCGTCGAACGCATCGACGGCTGGGCGCGCTTTGCGGCCCCTCGCGTCGTCGTGGTCGGCGAAAGGGAGCTCCGCTCCGAGCACGTGCTCATCGCCACCGGCGGCAGGCCTCGGGTGCCGGACATCCGCGGCGCCGAGCTCGGCATCACGTCCGACGGTTTCTTCGCGCTCGCGGAGCGTCCCGAGCGCGTGGCCGTGGTCGGCGGAGGCTACATCGCCGTGGAGCTCGCCGGGATCCTGCGCTCGCTCGGCTCCGAGGTGAGCATTTTTTTGCGCAGCGAACGACTCCTGCGCCGCTTCGATCCGATGCTGCGCGAGGTCTTGATCGAAGAGATGACCCAGCGCGGCATCAGTTTCGAGGTCTGTCACGAGATCGAACGCATCGAACGCGGAGAGAACGGCGCTCTGCGCTGCGTGTCGAACCAAGGCGTCTCGCACGACGGCTTCGACTGTCTGCTCTGGGCGATCGGGCGCAAGCCCTCGACGGAGGATCTCGGCCTCGAGCATGCGGGCGTCGAGCGCGACGCCGAAGGTCACGTACGCGTCGACGAGTTCCAGAATACGAGCGGAGAGGGCGTCTACGCCGTCGGCGACGTGGCGGGACGCTGGCCGCTGACGCCGGTGGCCATCGCGGCGGGCCGGCGGCTCGCGGATCGCCTGTTCGGCGGCGAGCCGGACGCGCGCCTCGACTACGAATTCATCCCCACCGTGATCTTCAGCCACCCACCCATCGGTACGGTGGGCATGACCGAAGACGAGGCGCGTGACCAGCACGCGAGCGACGTGAAGGTGTACACGTCGCGCTTCACGAATCTTTACCACGCGGTCACCGAGCACAGGAGCCGCACGGCGATCAAGCTCGTCACGGTGGGCGCGAAAGAGCGTGTGGTCGGCGTGCACGTGATCGGGACGGCCGCCGACGAGATGATCCAGGGCTTCGCCGTCGCGGTAAAAATGGGTGCGACCAAAGCCGATCTGGACCGCACCGTCGCGATCCACCCCACGGCCGCCGAAGAGCTCGTCACGATGCGCTGAGCGCTCAGCGGCCCTGAAACTTCGGTCTGCGGCGCTCGGCGAAGGCGGCGAGCGCTTCTTTGCGATCCGCGCTCGTCAGGCACTGCTCGTAATACGCTCGTTCGAGCTCGAGCCCGGCCGACAGCGACAGCGACGTCCCTTCGCGGATCGCCCGGAGCGCCGCGCGCTGGGCGAGAGGCGCGCCCTCGAGCACCGGAGCGAGGTACGAAAGCGTGGCATCGACCAGGTCGGCGCCCGGTGAAACCACCTCGTGTACCAGGCCCCACGCCAGCGCCGTCGCCGCGTCCACGCGCCGCCCGAGCAACGTCATCTCGAGCGCGCGGCCGAGCCCGACCACACGGGGCAGCCGCTGGGTGCCGCCCGCTCCCGGGATGATGCCGAGACTGGTTTCGGGGAGACCGAATACGGCGTTCGACGCTGCGACGCGCAAGTCGCAACAAAGCGCGAGCTCGAAGCCGCCCCCCAGCGCGGCGCCGTTCACCGCGGCCACGACGGGAACGTCGAGCGTGCCGAGCCAGCCGAGACAGCTCCGGTAGAGCTCGAGCTGCCGCCGCACCTCGGCGTCACTCATCGCGGCGCGCTCCTTGAGGTCCGCGCCGGCGCAAAAGGCTCGCTCGCCGGCGCCGGTCAGGACGACCGCGCGCGCGTCCGCGTCCGTGGCAAGCTCGGCGCCGGCGCGGCCGAGCTCCAATAGGAGCGAGCGCGACAGCGCGTTCGAACGCGCCGGTCGCGCCAGGGTCAGGATGACCGCACCGTCGCGGCGGCGTCGCTCGAGCTCGTGGCTCATCGCTTGCGCCGCCGCTTGGTTTCCGCGCCGCGGTGTCCGATCGGT
>DASWGX010000303.1:0-3522 GCA_036393455.1 Polyangiaceae bacterium | reverse complement strand
GTTCGAGACGTCCGACCAATCGAGCTCGACCGCGCCGGACTTCACCCGTTCGTTCAGCGCGCGAGCGTCAGTCTCGCTCAGATCGTCTTGCAGAGTGATGCGTTCCACGTCACCGCGCTCCCAGGTTCCAATACTGCTCCGAGAACCCGTTCATGAGCGAGCTCTTGGTTCCGTTCGGGGTTACCACGAGCAGGGCGCGCATCGCGCGCGTCATCGCCACGAAGAGCGTCCGGCGCTCGAGCAGGAGGTGTTCTTCGATCTCTTCGTCGCTGCCACCCCGGGGCAAGACGGGATACCTCTCTGCCAGAAACCCGGCCAATGCCACGACCGGAAATTCGAGGCCCTTGGCGCTTTTCAGGGTGATGACTTTGACCCCGGGAGTCTGAAGATCGAGGTTTTCAGCGGTGTTCACCAGCGCGTCCACGCCCTGTCGGCGCAGGCCGGCCGCGATCCGCTCTTCGTCCTCCCTGAACGGGCACAGCACCGCGCACGCTCCAAGACCCAGCCGCAGCTCGCGGCTCGCGCCCCGAAAGAACTGAGCCAACAGCTCTACTTCGACCGTAGCGCTTTCGACGGCGCGCACGGCGGGCAACGGACCCGCGTTGACGTACTCTCGCTCTGCGGGCGACCCTCCCTCGAGCATGCCGGCGGAGAGGTAGCTCTGTGCTGCCTCCCCGATCTCCTGGGTCGAGCGATGATTGGCGCGCAGGTGACCGGTACGCCCCTGAAAGCGCAAATCCTCGTGGACGTCAGTCCAGCGAAACCCTGAACCGTAGATCGACTGATTGGCGTCCGCGGTGACGAACAGCGCGTTCGGCGAGCGGCAAAGACTCGTGAGCGCACGCAAGGTCACGGGCTGAAGATCCTGCGCTTCGTCGATGAGCACGGCGTCGTACGGCGCGGGAGCACCTGCCGCGAGCTCCGCTGCGCGCGCGCGCGCCGCTTCCCACGTCTGTTTACCGCGACTCGCGAGCCACGCGATGAGTGCATCTCGCACGGCCCACACCGCCGCACGATGCGTCCTTCCGAGGGCTCGAAGACGTCCGGGGCGCCGCGCGCTGCGATACTCGCTCTCCGTCCGGAGCGCCCTGGCCTCGATCACTCCGAGGATCTCTTCGAGCAAATAAGCCAGGCTCATCGATTCGAGCGTGCGTCGCTGGGCGGCCACCTGAAGCGCGTTGCCGGCAAGCTCGGCCGAAGCGACGGCTTCTCCGAGCGCTTGCATCAGCTCCTGGCGGGTCGCGAAGTGGAAGCTCTCGCCAGCACCGCGCACCAGCTCGAGGCACACGGCGTCCGCCGTGCGAACGTCCACGTAGCTCGAGTCGTCTCCGAGCAGCGACCCCAAGAGCTGCTCGCTGACGCGCGTGAGCGCCCGAGTGTACGTAGTGAAAAGAACACGCGGATTCTCGCTGCCCTGCTTGCGCAATTGCTCGAGGATTGTGCGGACGCGATACAGCGCCACGGTGCTCTTGCCGGTTCCGGGACCACCTTTCACCAGCGTGGGACCTTTGGCGGTCGCCGCCCAGGTGACGAACCTTTCCTGCTCCGGATTGAGCTTGAGTAAGAAGCCGAGGAGCTCCCCCTGCTTGTAGCGCCAGAGATCATCCACGCGCTCCAACACGAGGTCCGCCTGCTCGCTCACCCTGTCGAGCGGCCGTTCGTACAGCGCGTCCAACACACGCATCCGCACGTGTTCTGGCACCGACGTGTCGTCGAGCAAGTCTTCCTCGCTCTCGATGGCAGACAGCGCCGCGTGCCACGCCGGTTCGATGCACAGGTTGGCGAGAAGCTCGGCGTCGATGGTGCGCGGTAACGGAGTCAGCGTTCGAACGTTGTTGGGCGCGAGCCAGCGATTCCACGCCGCCTGCGGAGCTCGCGCGGTCGACGGCTCGGCGTCGAGACCACCCAGGTTCTCGGCTTCGAGCCCGCCGTCGTACGTGCTTTCGTCGCGCCGCCGCAGCGCGAGCACGCTCACGTACGGGTGCTCGAACGTATAGAAGATCCGGTAGTCGCCGGAGCGCAGGCGGTGCAACTTCCCGCCCCAGTACTTCAGTTGCTTTTTCGTCTTGGCGTCCGGCGTCGGGTCCTCGGCGAGCAACCCGAGCTTCTTTTGCATCTGCGCCAATTCCTTGGGCGGCAGCGCCAGCGATTCGTTGAGGAAGGTGGGCTTGAAGGTGAGCAGCCAGCTCTTCAACGGCGCGCTCGATGTCACCCCTCACTTCGCTTTCTCGATGCGGTCGAGGCTGTCGTCGTCGTGCCCGGCTTGGCGGCGCGCGGCCGCGCCTTCCGCGGCCCGGCGCTTGCCGTACCGCGAGACCCATGCATAGCCGCACGCGTTTCGCCCGGCCTCGGCCTTGCCGACGTCGCGGCCCTGGCCGCGTTCAGAGCGAACAAGCGCCCCGCCACGGCGTCCTCGAAGTCCTGGTCAACCTCGACAAACGGCGGAACGGCGATGTCCGTCCAACCGTAGGCATCGAGGACCGCGCGATCGAGCTCGCGGCAGAGCTCGCGCAACTGCCCGATGGCCGGCTCGCACGGACTCTCGCCAGCGAGCAGGTTGTAGATCGCCGTTAGCCCTACACCGCGCTCGCGCATGAGCGCCGCCCGAGCATCGTACAAGCGCTGGCCGATCGACTCGAGACCGGGAAGCACAGCTCTCGGATCGCGCTCCGGAAACGGAAAGGGGAGGAAGCAATCGCCGGCGGAGTATCGAATGCCTTCGCCCATGCGCGTTGCCTGGAGTGCCACCCAAACGCGGTGGACCCGCGACTGAAGCACCGCGAAAGCCGTCGAGCTCGCGAGCGGAAAAACCACGACTTGCTCCGACGGCGCAAAGCTCGCGGGCACGAACGCGAAGCTCGAATGCTTGCTCACGCGCGCCGTGGCGAGCAGCCGCGGCTCACCGTTCAGCCTCGGACCCGCGGCGCGCCCGAGCCGGCCCGCTCGCTCGCGCAGCTCCTTGCGCACGTTGGCGAAACGCCACCAGTACTTGCGGTGCTCGGCGTCGGCTCCCTTCGTTTTCAAGCGTTCACGCCCGGGACGAACGCGCTCCTCGACGATTGAAAGAGCGTGCGGAAGGCACCTCGCTTCGTCCAAAGTCATGTCGCGGAAATCGACAACGAAGCGCAACGCTCGTTGGTCCGGCGTGTTGTTGAGGTCGTCGCCGGTCAGGAACGGCCGAATCACGTGGGCCTCGGCGGGGTGTGCCTTCAGAAATGCGTTCGCCTCGTCGGGTTCCAGAATGAAGCCCTCGCCGCGAAGAAAGCACCCCACCAACGCCAAACCGGCATTGTCCGGCAGCGGCTCCGGCTCCGGCCACTCGTCACCGGCACGCAACCTCGAGTTGATGCGGCCCACCGGGCGCTCGTCGAGCAGCCGCGGGCGCGTGACGTAGCCCGGCAGCCCGCGCTCGAGGAACAGCGTCGACACGAGAACCTGCGCGTTACCCGGCCAAGGCCGACGGGTGTTCGCCGCGTGAATATGGAAGCCACGGTCGGCAGCCAAGAGCGGGCCGAGCACGGA
>DASWGX010000302.1:0-5619 GCA_036393455.1 Polyangiaceae bacterium | reverse complement strand
GACGTTTCCTCCGTCCCATCGGCTCAGCGCACGTCGGACGAGCTCGACCCGGAGCTCATCGCGCTGCCGCCGCCGCGACGACCGGGGAGGCGGCTCGCCCTGACCTGCCTCGGGCTCACCGCGCTCGTTTCCACCCTGCTCGCGGTCGGGCTCTCGAGCGAGGTCCGCTTCGCGCTCAGGGCCGGGCCGCCTTTGAATCTGGGCGAGCTCTCCGGAGTGAGTCCCTCGCAGGACCTCCAGAATAGTTGGGTGCTGGGACAGGCCGAGCTCGGGACGCGCGGTGCCGTCGAGTACACGCGCCCGCTCGACCAGGACGGCTACCGCTTGGCCCCGGTGGCCGGCAATCCGCGGCTCTGGGTTCAAGTCAGGGTACCGAAGGAGCTCGATGGTCCCCGCTTCGTCCCGCCGACGACCTTCGTGGGCCGCATGCTTCCGCTTCACGCCGCGGGGCTTCGCTATTCGGCGCTCGCCGAGACTCTGCACGAGGTCGGCAACGTTTCTCCCGATCGCCATGCCTTCGTCCTCATCGACGGAGAAGCGCCTGCCACGACGCGCTGGGCCGTCGGGCTCTTGGCGCTCTTTACGGGTTTTGCCGCATTCGGTATCTACGGCCTCGCGCGCTTGCTGAGGCCCCTGTCGAATGCGTAAGACCCGAAAAAATGCATAGGAGCGGCAGCCGCTCGCCCGATGTCGTCATCGTTGGCGGCGGCGTCATCGGCTGTGCTTGTGCCTGGGAGCTCGCACGGAACGGCGTGAGGACCGTGGTGCTCGAACGCAGCGTGCCCGGGGCGGAAGCATCGAGCGCCGCGGCGGGACTCCTCGGCGCGCACATCGAGTCGGAAGAGCCGGGCCCGATGGCGGAGCTTTGCCGAAAGAGCGCCGGGCGTTACCCGAGCTTTGCCCGCCGTCTGAAGGAAGAAACGGAGATCGACGTCGAGTACCGTCGCTGCGGCATCCTCAGCGTGGCGTTCAGGCACGAGGCGCTCGCGGCGCTCCAACGGGAGTACGCCTGGCAGATACGCGCCGGCTTTCGCGTCGAAAAGCGCGACGCGGCGGCCCTGCTGCGCGCCGAGCCTGGCCTCGGCCGGAAGCTCGCGGGCGGCCTCTGCTTCGAGGATGACGCGCGCGTGGATCCACGGCGATTGCTCACCGCGCTGCACCTCGCCGCCGCGAAGCGCGGAGTCGGGTTCCAGAGCGGAACTTACGTCCGGCGCGTGCTCGCCGGCGAAGGCACGGCGCGGGGCGTCGAGCTCGAAGACGGCTCGCGCCTGCTCGCCGGGCACGTCGTCATCGCTGCCGGCAGTTGGACGACGCTCATCGACGGGCTCGACATGCCGGAGCGCTCCGTGATTCCGGCGCGCGGCCAGATCATCGAGCTACAAGCTGAAACGAAGCTCCGCCACGTCGTGTTCGGACCTCACTGCTACCTGGTGCCGCGCGACGACGGCCGCGTTCTCGTCGGTTCCACGCTCGAGTTCGTCGGTTACAAGAAACAGGTGACGGCCGCGGCCGCACACCGGTTGCTGGGCGCCGCGATACGGCTCGTGCCGGCGCTCGGCGGCGCGACGCTGTCGGGTCATTGGTCGAACTTTCGTCCGTACACGCCGGATCGCTTGCCGCTGCTCGGCGCGACCTCCGTGCCCCGCACTCTGCTCGCCACCGGACACTTCAGAACCGGCATCCTGCTCGCGCCGATCACGGCCGAAATCATCGGCGCGCTAGTGCGCGGCAAGCGGCCACCGCTGTCGCTCGAGCCCTTCGAGCCGCGCCGACGCCGCACAGGCCGCGAAAATTAGCGGCGGCGCGCCCGGCTGTGCCGCGCTGCAAGCGGCATGCTATGAAGCGGCGCGATGGCGCTCACCTATCGTCAAGCCGGAGTGGACATCGACGCCGGGGACGCGCTGATCGAGCGAATCAAGCCGCTGGCGCGAGCGACACGCATTCCCGAGGTCGTGGCGGACGTCGGGGGTTTCGCCGGGCTTTGCGGACTCCCCGCGGACATCGAAGAACCGTTGCTGGTCAGCGGTACCGACGGCGTCGGCACGAAGCTGAAGGTGGCCTTCGCGACGGGCAAGCACGACACGATCGGTGAGGACCTGGTTGCGATGTGCGTCAACGACATCGTCACCACCGGTGCGCGTCCGCTTTTTTTCCTGGATTACTTCGCCTGCGCCAAGCTCGACGTCGACGTCGCTCACGCCGTCGTGCGCGGCATCGCGAACGGTTGCAAAAAAGCCGGCTGCGCGCTGCTCGGCGGAGAAACCGCGGAGCACCCCGGCCTGCACGCGGAAGGTCACTACGACATCGCGGGGTTCGCCGTCGGCGTGGTTTCGAAGCAGAAGGTGCTCGGTCCGGCGCGTGTCCGAACCGGCGACCGCCTGCTCGCCGTCGGCTCGAGCGGGCTCCATTCGAACGGCTACTCGCTCGCGCTGCGCGTGCTGACGCAGGAGCTCGGGTTCGCCTACGATCAGTACATCTCCGAGCTCGGTGCGTGTCTCGGCGACGCACTCTTGATTCCCACGCGCATCTATGCGCGCGCGTGCGCGGCTCTTTCTCGTGCGCTCGGCGCCGACCTGCACGCGCTGTGTCACGTGACCGGAGGCGGCATCGTGGGCAACCTGCCGCGAGTTTTGCCGGAGGGCACGCGCGCCGAAATTCGTCTGGACCACGAGCGGGCTCCGATCTTCTCCTTGATCGAACGCGGAGGCCCCGTCGAAGAGCCTGAAATGCGCCGTGTCTTCAATCTGGGCGTGGGGCTCGTGGCGGTGGTGAGCGCCACTGCGGAAGCGCGGGCCGTCGCCGCCTTGGAAGAGAGCGGCGAGCGCGTCTGGCCGCTCGGAGGAGTCGTGGCACGCGGCGCCAGCGAGCCTGCGTCGGTGCACGTCGCTTGAGGCAGGCGTAGCCGTGCGCCACTACGACGTCGTCATCCTCGGCCGCTCACTCGGCTGCCTCGCGGCGGCCACGCTGCTGTCGCGCCGCGATCTCAGCGTGCTCTTGCTCGGGCAGGGCCAGCGCCCTGCGCTGTACCGCTGGGGCAAGCACGTCTTTCTGAGACGCGCTTTCACGCTGCTCGCGGCCTCCTCCCCGTGCTTCAAACGCATCTTGCACGAGCTCGCGCAGACGCAGCGCTTTCGTCAGCGAATCGAGTTGCTCGACCCGATGTTCTCGGTCTTGTTGCCGGGAAGGCGCATCGAAGTCCCGCCGGACATCGAGCGCTTCTCGCGCGAAGTCGAGCGCGAGTTTCCGGAAGTGCGTCAGCTCGTGGATGAGCTCTACTCCGGCTTTTCGCACGTGAACGCGACCGGCGACGCGGCGTTCGAGCGCGACGTGGTATGGCCGCCGGGCACGTTCTGGGAAAAGCTCGAAACGGGCCGCGTCGCCGCTTCTTTGCCGTACGTCGGCGGCGAAGGCCAGCAGGACCTCCTAGGCAAGTTCCCGAGCGGACACCCCTACCGGCGCGTGACGACGCTGCCGGCGATGTTCGCGTCGAATCTCGCAACGCCGGGCGATCAGCTGCCGCCTTTCGCGCTGGCCCGCCTGCACGGCGCATGGACGCGCGGCGTTCAGCGCCTCGGGGGCGGCGAAGACGAGCTCACTCGCTTTCTCGTCGAACGTGTGGAGGCGCAAGGGGGCGTGTGCCGGCTGGACCGCCGCGCGACGCGGCTCGTCGTGGAACACGGCGCCGCCCGCGCGGTCCAGCTCGACGGCGACGACGAACCCACGGGCGCCGCCGTCGTGATTACCGACCAGAACGGCGAGGTGCTCGCCGACCTCGCGGGCGGTAGAGGCATCACCGCCACGGCCCGGCGCGATTGGCCGCGGCTCACCGCGTCCGCGGGACGCTTCGTCGTGAGCCTCGTCGTCAAGCGCGGCGGTTTGCCCGATCCGCTGCCGCCCGAAGCGTTCGTGCTGCCGGAGTACGGTCCGCGCCGGGATCCGCGCCGTCCGGCGCTGCACCTCCAGCGCATCGAGGCCCGCGAGCTCCAAGAGCGCGGCGACGTCCCTGACGACGAAACGTTGCTCGTCGCCGAGACCATCGTCCCGACGCGCGGACCGCTCACGCTGCTCGAGGCGCGCGAGGCCGTGTTGGCCACGCTGCGAGCGGAGCTTCCGTTCCTGGAAAAGAACCTGATCGCGGTCGATTCTCCGCACGACGGTTTGCCCGCTTACGACTACACGCGCGGCGAGCGGCGCGACGTGGATCGCGCGCACTTGACGGGCACGAGCGTCGGCCCAGAGCCCATGGAGTGGCTCTGGAGCGTCGAGCCGCCGGGGTTTCTCGACCTGTCGGGCGAATCGGTGCGCGGCCCGATCCCCGGCACGTATCTGGTCGGCAAGAGCGTGCTGCCCGCGCTGGGTCAGGAGGGCGAGCTGCTCGCCGCTTGGAGCGCCGCCCGGCTCGTTTCGAAGCGCGACCGTTCGCGCCAAAAGATGCGCCGTCAGATGTGGACGAAGATGGAAACGTGAGCCAGCCTCGGAGCGCCGCGTGCGCATCATAGCCGGAGAGCTCCGCGGTAGAACCTTCGACGCGCCGCCAGGCCGAGGAACGCGCCCGACGACGGATCAGGTGCGCGAAGCGATCTTCTCGATCCTCGGCGATCTCGGAGGCGCGATGGTGATCGACTTGTTCGCGGGAAGCGGCGCGCTCGGGCTCGAGGCGCTGTCGCGCGGAGCGGCGCGCGCGGTCTTCGTCGAGAGTTCGAAGCGGGCGCTCGCAACGCTGCGGAAGAACGTGCGCGCGCTGGGAGTAGCTTCGCGCGCCGCCGTGGTCGGCCGGCGCGTCGAGCAGTGCGCCTCGGCAGTAGCCGTGCTCGGACCGTTCGACGTCGTGTTGTGCGATCCGCCCTGGCTCCAGATGCAAGCTTCGGAGCGCGCGCTCGCGCGTTTCCTGCGCGCGCCGCCGCTCCGGCCGGCGGCGCGGCTCGTGCTCGGCCATCCCAAGCGTCACGAGCTCGAGCTGCCCGCTGACGCGCCGCTCTCGCGCTCGAGCCGTAGAACCTGGGGCGACGCGGCCGCCTCGTTCTTCACTTGGACCGGAAGCGCGACGGAACTGGGCGCGCCGGCGGGTTAACTTCGGCTCGCCCTCGCTCGCGAGCCTCGCTATAAGGGAGCGAGATGTCCGAAACGACGACGCCTCCGCCGCCCAAATCCGGAAGCGGCGGGTTCCTCGCCGCGGCCGCGATCATGCTGCTGGCCATGGGTGGGCTGATCTACTGGAAGGTCGCGGGCGATGAAGTGCCCTCGGAGCCCGTCGCACCGCCTCCGACCGTGGCCGCGAAGGAACCCGAGCCGGAGCTCGACCTGCCGCCGCCGCCGCCTCCACCGGTCGAAAAAGACGCAGCGGCCGACGCGGAGCCGGAGAAGCAAGCCGTCAAGCGGGCGCCCGTGAACACGGGGTGCAGCGGCGAGTGCGGCGGTCGCGAAGCGCCGCAGCTCCGCGCCGTGCTGAGCGGCAAAGCCGCCCAGGCCCGCGGCTGCTACGAGCGCGCATTGCGGCAGAACCCGCAGCTCGAGGGACGCTTGGCCGTCGCCATGCGCATCGGGCTTCAAGGTCAGGTGTGCAGCGCTTCGCTGGTGAACGACGGGCTCGGCGATCCCGCCGTCGCGACGTGCGTGCTC